>CAMBRH010000128.1 GCA_945870115.1 Chitinophaga pinensis
CCAAATCCATTTGCTGAATCTACTGTAATTGAATACAGTATTCCAACAAATGTTGGTAAAGCACAAATTCATTTCTACAATTCTGAAGGAAAAATCATTAATTCAGTTGATATTTTAGAAAGAGGAAACGGAGAATTAAAAGTATTTGCAAATGATTTGAGTTCAGGAGTTTACACTTATACTTTAGTTGCTGACGGAAAAGTTGTTTCGACTAAAAAAATGATGAAAAATTAATCCGCCAAGGCGGAGACTTAAGACCTGAGGACATAAGACTTAAGACTTGCTCTGATTTAGATACAAAATTCAAGTCTTTTTGAAACTAGTTTTTAGGTGATTTAAAACTGAAAAATAAAGCTAATTTTTCAGATTATTCCATTTCTTTTGAGAGAGCTTGTTTTTTGAGGACAAGCTCTCTTTTTTAATGCAATGCCGTTAACTTTCTAATCAAAATTTGCTACTGCTTAATATAATTTTTGTAGTTTTGTTTTAAAGATTTAAAAAATAAGAATGAACTTAATTAATTGAAATTTTTAGACATGCTTAATTATTTTGAATCCTTAGATCGTAATTTCATCGTTTTTATCAACTCTTTGAATTCTCCATTTTGGGATGAATTTATGTGGATTGTTTCTGGGAAACTTATTTGGATTCCGCTTTATTTGTTTCTTGTTTTTTTAGTTTATCGGAAAATTGGATTAAAATCTGCGTTTTTATTTCTAATTTTTGTTGTTTTTACAATCATAATTGCAGACGCAATCTCTGTTTATGCTTTAAAAGAAATAGTACAACGTTACCGACCTTCACATAATTTACTGATAAAAGATTCTTTGCACCTCTACAAAATTTCTGAAAACAATTATTATTCTGGTGGAGATTATGGTTTTGTTTCGTCACATGCAACTAATTTTTTTGTAATTGCTACTTGTTTTACCCTCGTTTTTTGGAATGAATATAAACAAGTGTGCTATTTTTTATTTGGAATTGCTTTGTTGGTTTGTTATTCAAGGTTGTATTTAGGAGTTCATTATCTAAGTGATATTCTAGGCGGCGCAATCCTGGGAATAAGTTTATCTTTACTTTCTTTTAAATTTATTTGGAAAAAGATTAATAAAGATAAATAAGCAAAGCATATCTGAGAATTTTTCCCAAACACATCAATGAAATTGTTTTCCAAAAGTGAGTTTTAAGAAGTCCTAACGAAATTAAAAGTGGATCTCCAATAATTGGTATCCATGAAAAAAAGGCAGCATAGAATCCTTTCTTTTGAAAATAAAGCAGGAATTTATTCTCGAAATTCACTTTTTTAAAAAAAAATTTATTTCCATAAAATCCTAGTAAATAGTTAGTCAAACCACCTAAACAATTTCCAAAGGAAGCAATTATCAAAAGTAAAAGTGGATTAAAAGTTCCTAAACTCAAGAAATAAAATAGAACAATTTCTGAACTTAAGGGTAAAATTGTAGCAGATAAAAAGCAAATAATCAATAATCCAACTAAACCAAAATCTTCAAAATAAAGAGCGAAAGATTCAAGCATCTTTTAAAAAATTCATTGAATTTCGTATGTCAATCAAATTTTGTTTTTTAAGAATAATACTTTGAATAATTTCTTGATGAGCATTTTCTGAATTTAAAGTTTCGCCTAAAGGATTGATAATTCGTGAATCCCCTGAATAAACCAATTCTTTGCCATCTTTTCCAATTCGATTTACGCCAACAACAAAAGATTGATTTTCGATTGCTCTAGCAGTTAAAAGTGATTTCCAATGGTGATTTCGTTTTTCTGGCCAATTTGCGACATATAAACACAAGTCATAATCAATTTCTCCTTTTTCATTTACTTTGTTGCGAGAAAGCTCAGGAAAACGCAAATCGAAGCATATTTGTAAATTTATTTTCCAAGATTTATACTCAACAATAACTTGTTTTGTTCCAGCAGAGAAAAATTCATTTTCTTTCGCTAAAGAAAAAAGCTTACGTTTGTCATAAATTGTATAATTTCCATCAGGAAAAACAAATATTCCTCGGTTATAAAAGTGATTCTTTTCTTTCACTATAAATGAAGTATAAATTGCAGCATTTGTCTTTTTGGCACTTTGTTTTAACCAAACTAATGCTTGGGAATTTTCCATTTCTTCTGCTAAAGTTTCAACATTCATTGTAAATCCTGTTTGAAACATTTCAGGTAAGATAATTAAATCAGTATCTGAAATTTGCTTTAATAAAGTTTCAAAATGACTTAGATTATTGGATTTTTCTTCCCAAATTTGATTACATTGTACGATGGAAACGCATAAATCGTTTGTTAAATTTGACATAATTTTTCTGCTGCTTTTTCTAAGGTTAAATTGTCTTTTGCAAAACAAAAACGCAATATTTGATTATCTAGTTTATTTTCATAAAATACAGACATCGGAATCGCTGCAATACTATGATTTTTAACTAAATCTATCACGAAATCTGTGTCTTTTTGTTTGGTAATATTTTTGTAGGAAAGTGCTTGAAAAAAACTTCCTTCGGACGGCAAGATTTCAAATTTACTTCCCTGAATTAATTTTCTAAAATAATCTCGTTTTTCTTGATAAAACGCACCAAGTGAAGCTACATCAACAATTTGTAAATACTTTGCTAAACTCACTTGAGCCAAATTATTCACACAAAAAACTAAAAATTGGTGTACCTTTTTGATTTCATTCATGATCTTTTCTGGAGCAATCAAGTAACCAATTTTCCATCCAGTAATGTGAAATGTTTTTCCAAATGAGGAGACAATTATTGCTCTTTCTCTAATTTCTGCAATGGAATTTATCGAAATGTGTTTTTCTTCAAAAGTGATGTATTCATACACTTCATCCGAAAGTAAATAAAGTTGTTGATTTTTGATGAAAATTTGTTTCAAGGATTTAATATCTTCATGCGTGAAAATTTTCCCAGAAGGATTATGCGGGTTATTTACAATCAGCATTTTGGTTTTTGAACTGATGGCATTTTCAACTTTATTCCAATCGACTGTGAAATCATTTTCTAAAGAAACATGAACACATTTCCCGCCAACTAAATCTATTGCAGGAACATAGCAATCGTAAGCTGGATCAATGATTACAACTTCATCATCTTTAAAAACCAGAGCTTGAATTGCTGTGAAAATTGCTTGCGTGGCTCCAGCTGTAACTAAAACTTCTGCAGAGTTTATTTTTCTTCCGTATTGTTTTTGTGTTAATTTTATTATCTCCTCAATCAATAAAGGATTTCCTGCCATTGGCGCATATTGATGTACATTTTCTGACAGAGAATCTTTAAATATGTCCAGTAATTTCTCGTCAACAGGGAAGTTTGGAAAGCCTTGCGCTAAATTTATTGCTCCATAATCCAAAGCCATTTTTGACATGGTTGAAAAAATTGTGGCACCTACATTTGGTAATTTTGATTGCATTTATATGTATTTGATGATTACAAAAATACGATATTTTTCATCTATAGAATTATTCAGAAGTTTCGTTTTTACAAAAAATTCAAATGTAAGGAAATTTTTTGTTCTCAAATAAGAATTTGTTTTAGAAATAAATTAAAATGAAACAGAAATTGGTGAATGTTACTTGGGTTTGAAATAAATTTTAAAAAAATTTTCATTTTACCTGTAACTTTTATTCGAGTTCTAAGTCTTACATCAAAACGAGCTAGTTTTAGATTTAAAAATTAAGAAACGAAAATTAATTAAACATTTAATAAATAGAAAAAATGAAAAAAGTAATACTATCAGCATTTGTTTTAAGCGGACTTTTAACTTTTGCACAGGAAAAAGAAAAAGATACAACAAGGTTAAATTTGGGTGAAACCGAAGTTTTAATCATCAATACCAAAAAAGGAAATGTAATTGTTGACGGTAACACCAATCCAAGCGATACAATTGATGCTTCGCCAGATGAGGATGAAGATGACAACAATCACGAAGGGCATTGGGGAGGAATTGATTTTGGAGCAACAATGCTTTTGAATTCAGCGATGAAATCGTCTTTTCCAAATGATAAATTTTTAGAAAATGATCCTGGAAAATCTTTTTATTGGAACATCAATATCATGGATCGTAAATTCAACATTTACAAACATTATGTTGGATTAACAACTGGTTTTGGAGTGAATTTCACGCAAGTTGGAATTAAAAATGATTATATTTTAAACGACAATTACGATTCTCTATGGTTAGTAAAAGATACTGTTAATCACTATTCTAAAAATAAATTAAGAGCCACTTATTTGCAAATCCCTCTTCTATTAGAATTCAATACAAATGCTGATGAAGATAAATCCTTTTACTTTGCAGCTGGTCTGATTGGTGGAGTTCGCGTTGGCTCTGCATTGATTCAAAAAGTTGATAGAGAAGATTTTGAGAACAAACAAAAAACAAAGGGAACTTATTCATTAAATCCATTTAAAGTTGATGCGACAGTAAGAATGGGTTATGGAGATTGGGGACTTTTTGCAACCTATGCTTTGATGCCACTTTTTGACACCGCAAAAGTAAGTGAAGCATTGCCTTTGACTTTTGGTTTAACAATGAACTTTTAGTCTACAAAATAGGGCTTTTGTTTTTTAACACATAGGCATATAGAAAACATAGAATTGATATTAAAACTTTAAATTACAAATAAATCCATCGTTCAAATGTTGAATGGTGGATTTTGTGTAATGTGACTTTTATTCCTATGTTTTCTATGTTTCTATGTGGTAAACTTTCCCTATCTTTTTTGTTGGTGGATTAATTCCAATTGATAAAATGATTTCCTTGTAGGGATTTATTGAAGGCTTTGCGCATCATGACAATTTTTCGTCCAGCCTCAGCGTCACCATCCAAGGCTTTTCGTTTTAATTTATAGTATAAATCTAGACTTAAACCAAACAAATCGTGTTCTAGTTGTTTTTTAAGTTCAGCGATTTTTCCATTAATTTCGATTAAAAAGTATTCTAATTCTCCTAATTCTGCTAACTCATCTTTAGAGATATTCTTTTTTTTGACCAAATCTGTATAACGTGGCAAAGTGACTTGCAACAATTCTATGAATCGTTCCAACTCCTTATTTATTTGCGCTTGATACGTTTTATTATACATTTTTAGTTCTTAATCTTAATATAAATGTAAACTTATTTTTTGAATTACAAAATTTTTTATCTTATTTTTTCATTTTTTTTCTCAAAAAGGCCATTTAACAACATTTTTATAAACACTTTTGCATGAAAAAATTTTATTCTAAATTTTATGGCAGGCATTTACATTCACATTCCTTTTTGTAGGCAAAAATGTACCTATTGTGACTTTCACTTTAGTACAAGTTTTGCTTCTTATAGAAATAAAATGCTTGATTGCATGCTACACGAGTTGGAATTACGAAAATCAGAACTCAAAAATGAACAAATTGAAACTATCTATTTTGGAGGAGGAACACCAAGTTTATTGACTGACATTGAAATTTCAAATTTTATTCAAAAAATCAGAAAAATTCATTCCGTTTCTAAAAATGTAGAAATCACTTTAGAAGCAAATCCTGATGATATTAGAGAAGAATCAGTTTCAAGTTGGAAAAAAATTGGAATTAACCGTTTAAGTATTGGTCTTCAGTCGTTTGATGACGAAGATTTAAGTTGGATGAATCGTGCGCATAATTCTTCCGAAAGTTTAAAAGCGGTTCAAATTGCACAAAATGCTGGAATCACAAATATTAGCATTGATTTAATTTATGGATTACCAAATATGGATGCCCTACGATGGGAAAAACAATTGGATTTAGCTATACTCCTAAATGTTTCACATATTTCTGCTTATTGCTTAACAATTGAAGAAAAAACAGTCCTTTATAAATTAGTTGAAAGTAAAAAAATTATTCCCTCAGAAAATGAAATCCAAGCAATCCATTTTGAAATTTTGCAAGATAAATTAAAAAAAGCAGGCTTCATTCAATATGAAATTTCCAATTTTGCTAAAGAAAAATTTTATTCAAAACACAATAGTTCTTATTGGAAGGGAGAAAAATACCAGGGAATTGGACCGTCGGCACATTCTTTTGATCGAAAAAGTCGCTCATGGAATATTGCAAACAATCAACAATACATGTCAAGTTTGTCTGAAAATATACTTCCTTTAGAAATAGAACAATTAAGTGATAAAGATTTTTTTAACGAATTGCTTTTAATTTGTTTAAGAACAATTTGGGGAGTTTCACTTGAAAAATTAGCTAAAATTAAACCTCTATCTGAGAGTTTTACTTTAAAATTAGATCATTTAATTCTGGAAAGAAAAGCCACAATTGAAAATAACTACCTGATATTGAGTCCGAAAGGAATGTTATTTGCTGATGACATCGCGCAAGATTTATTTATTTGAACCTTTTTTCAAGATAGTTGTAAGTAGCTTAAACCGGCTTAAATGGCTAGGGTAATAAATTAATAAATAAAAACAAAAATTTAATAAATTCTTAATATTCAATTACATCAGTAAAATCGTCAAACGATACAGATTAGTCAAAAAAAGCATTTTTTTTAAAAAAACTCACTGATTAACTTGCAAGTTTAAAATTATTTGATGTATGTTTGTAAAAAATTATAAAAACGTATAAATTTAAAGTAATGAGCAAAAACAAAAAAACAGCAGGTGGTTTTACCTCTTTAATGGCGTCAATCGCTATCGTGATTTCATTAGTAATTGGAATTATAATTTACAAATTCATCTTTGGTGATCCAAGTCATTTCGTTGACGGAGACAATACTGCAGAGCCTTTAGAAGGAAATTTGATGGGAACTATCTACAAAGGTGGATTCATCGTTCCAATTTTATTAGCAATGAATTTAATTATTATCATTTTCTCAATCGAAAGATTTGTTACTCTAGCAATGGCAAAAGGTAAAGGTGGAACTGATAAATTTGTTGGAAGCATCCGTACAATGTTAGAAAACAAACAAATTAATGAAGCAATTGAAGTTTGTGACAAACAAAAAGGATCTTTAGCAAACGTTGTTCGTGCTGGTTTAACAAAATATGAGCACATTGCAAACGATGATTCTAAATCAAAAGAGCAAAAAGTTGAGTCTATGACGAAAGAATTAGAAGAAGCTACAGCATTAGAATTACCAATGTTATCTAAAAACTTAGGTGTATTATCAACGTCAGCTTCTATTTCAACATTGATTGGTTTGATTGGAACAGTATTAGGGATGATCAATGCCTTTAAAGCATTATCTTCAGGTACACCAGATCCAGGAGCATTAGCAACAGGTATTTCTGAAGCACTTATCAATACTGCATTTGGTATTATCGGTTCTACTTTAGCAATTATTATGTATAACTTCTTTTCAACAAAAATTGATACTATGACTTATAGTATGGATGAAGCAAGTTATTCAATTGTACAAGATTTTTCTACAAACACTAAGTAATTTTTCCTTTTAGGGAAAAATTAATTGCAGATTACAGATTACAGATTAGAAGATTGCTTCGCGGTCGAGAAAATCTACTTTATCTGGTAATCAAAGTTCTAGAAAATAATAAATTAAACATAATATAAGATGTCTAAAATAAAAATACCAAAACATTCACCGTCGATCGATATGACACCGATGGTAGATTTGGCATTCTTGCTTGTGACTTTCTTTATGCTTGCAGCCAGTATTAGAAATCCTGAACCTGTTGAAGTGGTAACTCCTTCAAGTATCAGTGATAAAATTATTCCAGAAAAAATTCTATTGGTAACAATAGATAAAGGAGGAAGGGTTTTTCTAAATTTATCTGGAATTGAGGCAAGAAAGGAACTCATTCAAAATATGAGTGCAAAATACAAAGTTGGATTTAATGAAAAGCAAATAGAAACTTTTGCTTACATGACCACTTTTGGATGTACAATGAAAGAACTTCCAGGTTATTTAGATATGCCTGCTGAAGATAGAAAAAAATATGAAACGAAAGGAATTCCATCAGATACAACAAACAATCAATTAAAAGATTGGATTTTCTATGGAAATATTGCAGCTTTAAACTCTGGAAAAACAGATTATGAAAACGCTAAATTAGAAGGTAAAAACCCTGACATTAACGATTTCAAACCTAAATTTGTTTTAAGAGTTGACGGGAAAGCAGTATATGTGCACGCTCAGAATGTAATCGATGTTTTCAGAGATTTACGTTTAAACAACTTGAATTTTGTTACATCAGCGGAGACAGCTCCAAATTAAAATTAAGAAAAGATGGCAGAAATAGCAGAAGGCGGCGGCGGAAACGAAAAGGGTGGTAAAAAAAGAGCCAAGAAGAGTTCTACTCGAGTAGATATGACTCCTATGGTGGATTTAGCGTTCCTTTTATTGACATTCTTTGTAATGACATCAACTTTTAACAAACCTAAAGTTATGAGTTTGGTGTATCCTGCGAAGATTGAAGATGAACCAAATCCACCAAAACAACCTCAAATTAATAATGCAGTTACTTTTTTATTAACAGAAGATAAAATTTATTACTACGAGGGTCAATATTTTTCAGCAGGAAATCCGCAAGGTAAACCTGCAACTGTTTTATCAGAAACTAATTTTGGTCCGAATGGTGTTCGTAAATATTTAGCAGAAAGAAATGCTTACGTTATTAAGAATGTTGAACAACTTGACAGTAAATTGACAAGAGAGCAGAAAAAACTGATGGCAGAAGGTGAAAAAGATACCATTTACGAACGTAAAGTTATTGAATTCAAAAAGCATAAAGACGCTCTAAAAGTACTTGTTAAGACCGACGATAAAGCAACGTGTAAAAACTTCATCGATTTAATTGATGAGTTAAAGATTGCTCAAATTGGTGTAATTGCACCTGTTGATTTGTTAGCAAGTGAGTTAGAATTAATAAAAGCTAAACAGTAAGATTATGACAGTAATTTTAGTTCTTGTCGCAATCATAGCAGGCGTTACCCTATATGATTACTTTAGTGCAAGAAAATGGCAACAGGTAACATCTGTTAGTAGAAACGAAATCGTTTTTGAACACAGAAATCAGGAGTATGGTGCATACACATTGCGTCGTAACTATGATAGAAATATGGTCTTCATTATGTTGGGTCTTTTTCTTTCTATTGGTATTACATTTGGGATTTACTCATTCATCCAAAATATGCCAGAGGAAGTAATTGCTCCACCAAAAGTGGA
>CAMBRH010000129.1 GCA_945870115.1 Chitinophaga pinensis
ATCGATGATCGAGGTTTTAATGATTACTTTACATTACCAAAATTAAATTTAACATCAGTTATTTCAGCTAATTTAACATTTGATGTAGCCTATGCTGCATACGATGCAGTTAGCTTTGATTCTTTAGAAGTGCTCATTTCAACGGATTGTGGTTTAACTTATAATCAAGTTTATTTAAAAACTGGAAATTCAACTTTAGCTACTTCTTCTGCAATAACAACAATCTTTACACCAACAGCAAATGAATGGAGAACAGAGACAATTGATTTATCAGCCTATGTTTCATCTTCAAATGTTGAATTAGTTTTTGTTAATCATGCAGGTTTTGGAAACAGATTGTTTATTGATAATATAAACATCGCTGGAGTTGCTGGCACAACTCCGACTGCTTCATTTACTCAAAATAGCACTTCTATTTGTCCATCACAAAGTGTAACTTTTACAAATACTTCAGTAAATAATCCTGCAACTTATTTATGGACTTTTGAAGGAGGAACTCCAGCTACCAGTACAAGTCCAAACCCCGTAGTAACTTATGCAACAGCTGGAACTTATGATGTCACTTTAGTAGCAACAAATAATTTTGGTTCAAACACTGCAACGATGCTAAATCAAGTTACGGTTAATTCTGGACCAAGTGTACCAACTGTAACAGCATCAGGTCCTTTGACTTTTTGTACAGGCGGGTCTGTAACTTTAACTTCATCAGCTGCAAGTGGGAATACATGGTCAAATGGAGCTTTAACTAATTCAATAACAGTGAATTCAGCAAATTCTTACACAGTTTCTAATACAAATGGAACTTGTAACTCTACATCATTACCATCTGTTGTTACAGTAAACACAATTCCAAATGCTCCAGTTATTACGGCAAATGGATCAACAACTATATGTTCCGGTGGAAATGTTACAATTTCTTCATCTGCAACAAGTGGAAATGTTTGGTCTACAGGTGCAACTACTCAGACAATTACTGTTTCAGCTACAACAAGTAATATTACAAATACGGTAACAACTGCAGGTTGCACTTCTTCACCATCAAATTCAATAAATATAACAGTAAATCCAGCCCCAGCAGTTCCAACAATTACTGCATCTGGACCTTTGACATTTTGTCAAGGTGGTTCTGTAACTTTGACTTCATCAAATGCTAATGCTTATTTATGGTCAAATGGCGCGGTATCTAATGCAATTACTGTTACTGCTGCTGGATCTTACACTGTTTCAAGTATCTTAGGACTTTGTTCCTCACTTTCCTCACCTAAAGTAGTAGTTGTTAACGCTTTGCCTAAGTCTCCGCTTATTTCTAATTCTGGAGCTTTGACTTTTTGTGCAGGTGGAAGTGTTAACTTAACTTCATCTGTTGCAACTGGAAATGTTTGGTCGAATGGAGCAACTACGCAAACAATCACGGTTACGTCTTCAGCTAATTTAAGTTCAACTGTTACTTCAAATGGATGTACATCTTTGCCTTCAAACTCAGTAAATGTAACTGTAAATGCTTTGCCAGTAGTTAATTTTCCTGCTTTCACAAGTTCAATTTGCGATTCAGCTAGTAATTTAGCTTTAAATACAGCAACTCCTACTGGAGGAACTTATACGGGAAATGGAGTATCATCAAATAGTTTTAATCCAAGTTCAACTTTGATTGGAACCAATAATATTACCTATACTTTTACTGATGCCAATAATTGTTCTGCTTCACAAGTAAAATCAATTGTGGTTACTAATTGTTCTGGTGCAAGTATTAGCGAGGAAAATATTGCTGAATTGCTAATTTTCCCAAATCCTGCGTATGATTTTATCAGCGTAAAAGGCGAAAAATTGCTTAATTATTCTGATATGAGATTAATTGATAATGAAGGGAAAATAATTGTTACTTGGAAAATTGACTCAAATGAGGAAACGATAAATATTAGCAAAATTGCACAAGGGAATTATACTTTGATTATTTCTAATTCATCTGAAGAAATTTCAAATAAAATTCAAATAATAAAATAATACTCTTTTATTCAAACTAAAAAGTCCCATTCTTAATTTAAGAATGGGACTTTTTTTTAGCTAATTTTTTTTTAAATCAAGTTAATTACAAAATTTTCAACTTCTATTAAATCACCAACTATTAATTTCGCTCTTTTTCGCAGTTCGATTTCTCCATTTCGAGTAACCATCTCTTCATCAACGATCATTTTGGCATGCCCACCAGTTTGTGCTATGCCAATTGCTTTTAAAAGTTGAATTAGTTCAATATAATCACCCGTGATTTTAAATTCAATTTTTTCTATATCGTTTTCCATTTGATTAATACTTTTATTTATATTTCTACAATTTTGACAAAGGTACTCAAATATAAAAATTAAAAGCCCCTAACTAAATCATTTTAGGAAACTAAACGTTTACTAAACCAGTAAAATCAACTGGAAATCCATTTATTTTTTGTAAATTCGCATTCATTAAATAAAGATGAGCATGCAAAAAATTGAAGGGAATATTGTTGATGTAATTTCAAAAACGATTCAAAAAGGTATAATTACTATTTCAAAGGGCAAAATTGCAGAAATTGAATACAAAGATGTTGAATCTTCAAATTATATTATTCCAGGTTTTATAGATGCACATGTTCATGTTGAAAGTTCAATGCTAATTCCGTCTGAGTTTGCTCGTTTAGCTGTTTTACATGGAACAGTTGCAACAATTTCAGACCCGCATGAAATAGGAAATGTTTTAGGAAAAGAAGGCGTCAAATTCATGATCGAAAATGGAAAACAAACTCCGTTTAAATTTTATTTTGGAGCACCTTCATGTGTTCCTGCAACTCAATTTGAAACTGCTGGAGCAACAATAACTCCAAGTGATATTGAAGAAATATTGTCTTGGGAAAACGTAAATTATTTGGCTGAAATGATGAATTATCCGGGCGTTATTTTCTCTGATCCTGATGTAATGGAAAAAATAGCTATTGCAAAAAGAATGGGAAAAGTAATTGATGGACATTTGCCAGGTATCAGAGGAGAATGGGTAGAAAAATACATTTCTGCGGGAATTTCAACTGACCACGAATGTTTTGGCTTAGATGAAGCTTTAGAGAAAATTTCTCATGGAATGAAAATAATAATACGCGAGGGTAGCGCTGCCAAAAATTTTGAGGCACTTTGGACCATAATTGATAAATTCCCTGAAATGGTGATGTTTTGTTCAGATGATAAACACCCAAATGATTTGGTGGTGAGTCACATAAATGCCATTGCAAAACGGGCAATTGAAAAGGGGTGTGATTTATTCAATGTTTTACGAGCTTGTTCTAAAAATGTGGTAGAACATTATTCAATGAATGTTGGATTGTTGCAAAAAAATGATCCTGCTGATTTCTGCATCGTCAAAGATTTAAAAGATTTTGAAGTTTTTCAAACCTATATTAATGGAGAATTAGTGGCAGAAAATCAAAAAACGTTTATTCAATCTGTTGATATTAAACCTGTAAATAATTTTTCTTGTAAAGAAATTACAACTGAACAACTTCAAATAAAAGCTGATTCAATAAATGTTAAAGTGATTGTTGTTGAAAATGGTCAATTAATTACGAAGCAAGAAAATCATACCGTTGTTGATGATAATGGCTTTTTACTTGCCGATGTTGAAAATGATATTTTAAAAATAGTAGTTGTGAACAGGTATTTTTCAGCTGAACCTGCTGTTGCTTTTGTAAAGAATTTCGGACTAAAAAGTGGCGCAATTGCGAGTTGCGTGGCGCATGATAGTCATAATATTATCGCAGTTGGAGTTGATGATGAAGCACTTGTAAAAGCAATAAATTTAATTATTGAAGAAAAAGGTGGTGTTTCACTTAGCTCAGATGAAATGAAAATGGTTGTTTCGCTACCAGTTGCAGGAATTATGTCGCACAAAGATGCTTATATTATTGCTGATGAATATTCGAGAATTGATTCGGAAGCTAAAAGACTTGGTTCAACTTTAAATGCGCCTTACATGACTTTATCTTTTTGCGCCTTATTGGTAATTCCAGAATTAAAATTAAGCGATAAAGGTTTGTTTGACGGAAAAGATTTTAAATTTGTGCCTTTATTTAATTAGTACAAGTAACAGTTATTTTGAAAAAATCAATTTCGGTCGTAATACCAACTTTTAATGGAAAAAAATTGTTGGAAGAGAATATTCCTACAGTTTTAAGGGCTTTGGAAAATGAAAATATTGATTTTGAGTTAATTATTTGTGATGATGCTTCAACAGATGAAACAATAACTTTTATTTCAGAAAGGTATCCATCTTTCATAATTTTAAAAAACGAAATTAATAAAGGATTTTCTCCAACCATAAATTTGGGAATTTTAGCAGCTAAAAAAGAATTAGTTTTTATTTTAAACAATGATGTTAAATTAACTAATAATTATTTCCTTAATCAATTCAAGTATTTTGAAAATAAGGTGACTTTTGGAGTCATGGGAAAAATTGTTGGTACAAATGGAGAAACCCAAGATACTGCAAAATTTCCAGATTATAGTGGAATAAAAATCAAAGGATCAACAAATTATGAAATTGAACAAGTTGAAAATGATTTTTGGATTCCAACCTTTATGCTTTCCGGTGCAAATGCTTTAATTGATAGAGAAAAAATTCAATTATTAAAAGGATTTGATGAAATATATGCTCCATTTTATTGGGAAGATGTAGATTTATCAATTCGTGCTTGGAGATTAGGATGGGAATGTTTTTATGATGCAAATTCAATTTGTATTCATCCAAGTTCTTCAACAATTGGAAAATTATTCAAGAAAAAAGATGTTAGCATTGTTTCGAATCGAAATAAATTCATTCTTCATAAATTACATTTAGACGAAAAAAAACAATTTTCATTCAAACTAAAACTTTTTTTTAAATTTATTTTATCTGTAGTTCTATTTAAAAATGGGTTTATAAAAAGTTATTTTATGTATAAATCTGTAAAAAGAGAAATTGTAAAAAGTGAAAATGAATTAAAAAGATTATTTGAAATTACAAGTGCTTCATTAAGCCTTTCGCAAGTGAAGCAAAAAATCATGTTAAAAATTGAACATAAAAAATTGAATAAATTTTAGTTTTTATTTTTTTGTTCAATGCAAAATTGTATTTTTGGGAAATGAAATCTTTACTGCTAATATTTTTTCTGAATTTTTGTTTTTTTCTTTTATCTCAAGAAGGTGAAAATCCATGGATTAAAGTTGAGAATGAAAATCCTTGGAAAGTTGAAAATGCTAATCCAAATCCATGGGTTTTGAGTGAAGAAGAGCATTTAGGTCCAAATGATTCTTTAAAGATTGCTCCAAAAGATTCCCTTAATGAATTTGCTAAAAATATTAATATTAATAAAAACCAGACCTTAAACAAAGATTTGAATTTAAGTTTAGGAGAAATAAAGGCACAGAGTAAAGAAAATTTTAATGGTAGAAATGCTTTTCTTTCTGGTTTCATTCCTTGTGCCCTTTTTAGTTTTTATGCGGTTATTCCTGTTGCAATTGCCAACGTAATTCCTTCTGCAAATGAAAATGATGCCTTGAATGAATTTAAATCGAAAAATCCAAAAGCAAACAGTGATCAAATAAAAGCCTTTAAACAAGGTACAAAAAGTAAACGGGTTTCAAAATCAATGGCTGGTGCTGGTTATGGTATGTTGACAAATTTACTTGGAATTATTGTTGTTTTTCTTGTTATAGTTAGCAATTTTTAAAAATTAAAATTAAAATGAAAAAATCTATCTTTTTAACTGTCTTCTCAATTTTTATTGGAACAAGTGTTTTCTCTCAAAAGTTAAAAATTGCAGTAGCAAATCCAAGTGTTGATGGACTTTATGCTAGTCCAAAAATTGCTGCAAAATTACTGCGTTTAGAGCTTACTAAATTAGAATTATACACTATTGTTGATGAGTTTGATATGGCTGACGTGCTTGCTAAAAGTGAAGAATATCAAAAAAATTGTTTAGGGATTGATTGTTTGACAAGATTAGGTGAAGAGCTAAATGTTGATTACATCGTATCAGGAAGTTTTGATGGCTTAGGGAACAAAATTGCAATAAGTCTAAAAATAATTGATGTGAAAAATAAGTCAGTTTATAAGTCTGAAACTTCTGAATTTGAGAATCAAGAAATTGAATTACAGAGAATGATAGAAATAATTCTTTTTGACATGTATGAAAAACCTGTAAACAAAGAGATAAGAGCAAAGTTAAATTTTAAGAATGATATTATTAATTCCTATACTGTTGGGCAGATAAATAATTCAGGACCAAGAATTGGATATGGTTTTTTGACTGGAACAATGAATGAATATGCTAATAGATCAATTAAAAATGGAGGTTTAGATATTTTTCCTGGAGTGAGTATGATTGGTTATCAATTTGAAAAACAATATGTTGGAACAGAAAATTTTTCAGCCATAGTAGAAGGCATTTTTAATTTTTCAGGAATGGAGCAAGGATTATTTATGCCTACCTTTACCATATTAAATGGTTTTAGATTTGGATCTGATGGTTGGGAATTTGCCTTCGGTCCAGGTTTCGGATTCAAAAGGTATAGCTATGGATTCTTTGATTCAGATAACACCTTTGGAAAAGGACAAGGGACTTATTTTTCTCAAGATGATTGGCGAGATTATGCATTTGAGCAATTTGAAGCAGGAAATCCTGATTTTATTGACCCAGTTGGAAATTACTATACGGTTCCAGATCCTTCAACATTAAATTCTAAGTATAACTTTGATGAAAAAAATCTGGATAAAAATGGAAATTTAAGAATGAGTACGACTTGGGTTATTGGTTTTGGGAGAACTTTTAGATCTGGATCTTTAAATATTCCTGTAAATGTTTTCTATTCTTCGCAAGGAAAAGGAGGAATGTTAGGCTTATCACTAGGATTTAATGTTCAAAAAGCCAAAAATAAATAGTTAAAAATAACCCTTTCAGAGTGTTTAGGTTGAATGGGTATATACACTGAAGGGGTCGGTATGAGTTTGAATCTATTTTTTATTCTTTAAAACTTGAATAAAATAGTACCTTTGCAGAAAAAATATTTTGAAAAATTTCGAACAATTAGGTGTAAAAAAAGAGTTTATTAAAGGATTAGTTGATTTAAAGATTGTCAACCCTTCAGAGATTCAATTAGCTGTTATTCCTTTATTAATAAATTCTAAAACTGATTTAATCGGACAAGCCCAAACTGGAACTGGTAAAACGGCAGCATATGGTTTGCCTTTATTACATCAGATTGATCCAAAAGTAAAACAAATTCAAGGATTAATTTTGTGTCCAACAAGAGAATTGGGACAGCAAATAGCGAAACAATTATTTAAATTCACCAAATATTCAGAACAAATTTTTACTGAGTCTGTTTACGGTGGCGAGCCAATTGATAAACAAATCAGTGCTTTAAGTCGTCCAACACACATTATAGTTGCTACTCCTGGAAGATTAATTGATTTGGTAAATCGAAATGTGGTCGATTTGTCTCACGTAAAAACGGTTGTTTTAGACGAAGCTGACGAAATGTTAAGCATGGGTTTTCAAAAAGAATTAGATGAAATACTTGGCTTTTTGACAACAGTAGAAAATAAATGGCTTTTTTCAGCTACTATGCCTGAAGCGATTAATTTAATGATCAAGAAACATATTTCTTTTGGAGCACCTCACATTACAATAAATAGTAAAAATGTAGTGAATAAAGATATTACACATCAGTTTTCAGTTTGTGATGAAAATGAGAAATTTTATCTTTTGCTTCAATTCTTAAAATCAGAACACAAAAATCGCGGCATGATTTTCTGTAAAACGAAAGTAATGGCTCAAACTTTAGCCAAACAATTAATAGCTAAAAATATTTTAACCGATGCTCTTCATGGAGATTTATTGCAAAAAGAACGCGATAAAGTAATGCGAGCTTTTAAAAATGAAAGTTTACAAATTCTAGTTGCTACCGATATTGCAGCTAGAGGTATAGATATAGATGGCCTATCTTATGTTGTTCATTATCAGTTACCTGACAAAGAGGAATACTATACGCACCGAAGTGGGAGAACTGCAAGAGCTGGTAAAAAAGGAATTTCATTTAGTTTAGTAACGCCAAAAGAAAAAAAGACTTTGAAATTTTTTGAAAGAGCATTAAGCATCGATTTTTTACAAATTAGGTAAGGAATTAATGAGTCAAAACA
Source organism: Chitinophaga pinensis (assembly GCA_945870115.1). Taxonomy (GTDB): domain Bacteria; phylum Bacteroidota; class Bacteroidia; order Flavobacteriales_D; family Crocinitomicaceae; genus M2408. Next base: position 8,194 of record CAMBRH010000129.1, read on the forward strand.
AGTCAAACGAAAAATTTCACATTGCAATAATTGGTGGCGGAGCAGCAGGCTTTTTCGCGGCTTTAAGTGCTAAGGAACATTTTCCTTTTGCAAATGTCACAATTTTTGAAAAGTCTAATAAGGTTTTACAAAAAGTTAAAGTTTCTGGAGGCGGAAGGTGTAATGTGACTCACGCCTGTTTTGACAACAAAGAATTGTCAAAATTTTATCCTAGAGGGGAAAATTATTTAAAAAAAGCTTTTGATCAATTTAATACCACATCAACAATTGACTGGTTTAAAAAAAGAGGAGTAGAGCTGGAAGCTTTAAATGACAATTGCATTTTTCCTAAATCTAATTCGTCTCAAACAATAATTGATTGTTTCGAAAATGAAGCTAAAAGACTCAAAATTGAAGTTTTAAACCAAAAACCAATTACTCGAATTTCTATTTTAGAACATGGATTTGAAATGAAATCCTTAGAAGAGAAATTTTTAGTTGATAAAATAATCATTACAACTGGAGGACATGCAAAATTAGCCAATTTTGATTGGATTTCAAGACTAGGTCACACAATTGTTCATCCAGTTCCTTCATTATTTACTTTTAATATGCCTAAAAATCCCGTAAGTGAATTGATGGGTATTGTGGTTGAAAATGCAACTGTAAAAGTTGAAAGTACAAAATTGATTGCAAATGGACCTTTATTAATAACGCATTGGGGAATGAGTGGACCAGCAATTCTAAAACTTTCTGCCTGGGGTGCGAGAATTTTAGAGGAGAAAAAATACGATTTTGCAATTCTTGTTAATTGGTTAAATGATATAAAGGATGTTGAAGTTCTGAAGATCTTGGAAAAATTTGCTTCACTAAATCAAGAAAAAAAGTTAGTAACTTTTAATCCTTTTAATTTATCCAAGCGACTTTGGACTTTTTTACTTCAAAAATCCGAAATTAATGAAGAAATTCGTTGGAAAGAACTTAGTA
>CAMBRH010000130.1 GCA_945870115.1 Chitinophaga pinensis
GTTCTAATTGTTCCAATTGGCAATTGAGACCCAGTGAAAATTACTGGTTTTTGTAAACCTTGTAGCATGAAACTCAAAGCTGAAGCCGAATATGCCATTGTGTCTGAACCATGTAAAACCACAAAACCATCGTAATTTGCATAATTGTCAAAAATAATTTGCGCAATCATCGCCCAATGTTTTGGATTCATTTCGGAAGAATCGACCGGTTTTTCAAAAGATTCGCTCGATAAATCGATGTTTAAACGACTTAATTCAGGAATTTGATTGCTCAAATGTTTGAAATCAAATGCTTTTAACACACCTGTTTCAGAATCTTGAATCATACCGATTGTTCCACCAGTATAAATGATCAATACTTTTGGTTTCACTTCTTTCAATTTTTAAAATTATTTAGGTTAAATAAATTTACAGCGTTTTGTGAAGTTATTTCACCAATTTTTTGAGTTGACGTTTCAAAAATATCTGAAAGTTTTTCGGCAATAAGCGGAATGTAAGCACTTTCATTTCTTTTTCCTCGATGAGGTGAAGGCGCCAAATAAGGTGAGTCAGTTTCTAAAATAATTTCGTTTAAATTCAAATCTTTTACCACTTCATCCAAACCTGATTTTTTGAAAGTCAAAACACCACCAATTCCAAAAATAAAATTTCCGTAAGAACGAATTTTATCAATTTCTTTTTTTGTTCCTGTGAAACAATGAAATACTCCAGTTAAATTTTCGTCGTTGTGTTTGTCTAAAACCTCAAAAATTTCTTCAAATGAATCTCTTGCGTGAATTACAATTGGAATTTTTAATTCTTTTGCCCATTCAATTTGTTGTGCAAATGCTTCTTTTTGTTGAGAAAGTAAAGTTTTATCCCAATATAAATCGATTCCAATTTCACCAACTGCAATAAATTTTCTTGAGAAAAGTTCATTTTTAATTTTAGCTAAAAGTTCTGTATAATTTTCTGTCACCGAACACGGATGTAAACCCATCATTGCAAAACAATTTTTCGGAAATTCCTTTTCCAAGGCGTACATTCCTTCGATGGATTCTAAATCAATGTTTGGAAGTAATAATTTTTCTACACCAGAATTTATGGCATTCAAAATTATTTCACTTCGATCTTCATCAAATTGATTTGAATATAAATGTGTGTGGGAATCTATGAACATTTTTTAAGATTAAAGACAAAAGACAAAAGAAATTAGACTTTATTTTACTGATACAAAGTCTAATTTCTCAGGTCTTTAATCTAATGTCTTTTCTAACAGAATTCGTTGTATGCTTCTTGTAAATTTTCTGCAATCATTGCAGCTGTTCCGCCTTCAATGTGGTGTCTTTCTAAAAAGTGAACTAATTCACCATCTTTAAACAAAGCAACTGATGGAGAAGATGGAGGATAAGGTAAGAAATATTTTCTTGCTTGAGCAACTGCTTCACCGTCAACACCAGCAAAAACTGTTGTTAATTGCGCTGGTTTTTTATCACCTTGGATAGAAAGTTTAACTCCTGGACGAAGATTTCCTGCTGCGCAACCACACACAGAATTTACTACTACAAGTAAAGTTCCTTTTGAGTTTGCGATTACATTATCAACTTCTTGAGCTGAAATTAATTGTTCAAATCCTACGCTTGTAAGATCTGCTTTCATTGGTGCTACTAAATGTTCTGGATACATGTGTTTTTTTAGTTATGAGTTATAAATGTTGAATTATGAGTAGAGGTTATGTGTGATAAAATTAAATCAAGGACTGCACTGACGTTTGTTTTATCAAAGCAAAAGCTTTTCTTGTCTAATATCTTTAAGTCTAATGTCTCTATTGCGGTAATGGTCCAACGTATTTTAAAAGCATATTTAAACCTGAAAAACACCTTGTTTTGTATGCGTAATTAAATTCTTTGTTTTCTTGAACATCGAGTAAAAAATCCACGTGTTCGTATTCTGTTTTTGCATCTTTATCTCCGATATATTCTAAGAATTTATTGGATGTTTGTTTGTTTTTTTCAACATATTTTTCAAATGTTAGAACTTTGTCTTCGTGAATTACAAAGTACGAACCTTTTTTAAGTTTGATTGAATAATTTCCTTTTTCATCTGTTTTAAACTTCAAAACGGTTTCTTTTTTCGGGTCATTATTCATTGCAGATTTCACGTAAAAAGTAGTGTTTGAATAAGCTTCTCTTGTTCCCTTTGCCATTTCAGGGGTAGGTTTTGCTCCGCCGCAATAAGGTTTGTGAATTTCTATCATTCCTGTAACGACAACTTTTTGTTTTTTACCTTTGAAAATAGCGCAAGAAGAAAGAAAAATTAAACTGAGAATGACTAAAAATCGCATTTTTTTAAATTTATTTACTTTGGTGTAAAATTACGAATAAACTAGAAACAGTTTTGAATTTAGTCATAAAAAATGTTAGAATTTAAAAACAAAGTTTAAATAACTGGTTTACAGTTAAATATTTATTAATCGTGCAAATTGAAAGTCCGACTTTCAATTTGCACAAACTTTAAAAATAATTAATCCAAGACACTAATATTTAATTCTTTAAGTTGCTCTTTACTCAATAAAGAAGGAGCATCAATCATCACATCTCTTCCACGGTTATTTTTTGGGAAAGCGATGTAATCACGAATAGAATCAGATCCACCCATGGTTGCAACCAAACGATCTAAACCAAAAGCCAAACCTCCGTGTGGTGGCGCTCCGTATTCAAATGCATTCATTAAAAAACCAAATTGATCTTGTGCTTCTTCTTTGGTAAATCCAAGTAAATCAAACATCTGAGCTTGTAAATCTCTGTCGTGAATTCGGATTGAACCTCCTCCTAATTCTACACCATTCATTGCTAAATCGTAAGCATTTGCTCTAACTTTTCCTGGTTCTGTATAAATTAAATGAAAATCTTCTGGTTTTGGAGAAGTAAAAGGATGATGCATTGCATGATAACGGTTATTTTCCTCATCCCATTCTAGCAAAGGAAAATCCAAAACCCATAAAGGTTTGAATACATTTGGATTACGTAATCCTAATTCATTTCCTAAATGCAAACGCAATTCGCCCATTTGCTTGCGGGTTTTTTCTAAATCACCACTTAAAAGAAACAATAAATCTCCTGCTTTTGCATTTGCCTTTTCTGCCCAAAGTGCTAATTCTTCTGGAGAATAAAATTTATCTACCGAAGATTTGAATGTTCCGTCAGAATTACATTTTAAGTAAATCATTCCTTTTGCACCAATTTGAGGACGTTTAACCCATTCAATTAATTCGTCTAATTGTTTACGTGTATATTCAGAGCAATCTTGGGCATTTATTGCCAAAACAACTTCTGAATCGTCAAAAACTTTAAAGCCTTTGTTTTGAGTAAGTTCTGTAAAATCAACAAATTCCATTCCGAAACGGATATCAGGTTTGTCTGAACCATATTTTTCCATTGCTTCAGCATACGTCATGCGTGGAAAAGCTCCTTCAAAGTTTACTCCTCTCACTGCTTGAAACAAATGTTTAATTAAGCCTTCAAAAGTTTGTAAAATATCTTCTTGTTCCACGAAAGCCATTTCGCAGTCAATTTGTGTAAATTCTGGTTGCCGATCTGCTCTTAAATCTTCGTCACGGAAACATTTTACGATTTGATAATATCGGTCAAAACCTGAAACCATTAACAATTGTTTGAAGGTTTGCGGAGATTGAGGTAAAGCGTAAAATTCTCCTTGATTCATTCGACTTGGCACAACAAAATCTCTTGCTCCTTCAGGAGTTGATTTGATTAAATAAGGTGTTTCTACATCCAAAAAATCTAAATCATCTAAGTATTTTCTCGTTTCTAAAGCAACTTTATTTCTCAATTTAAGTTTTTCCTGTACAGGATTTCTTCTCAAATCAAGGTAACGATATTGAGCACGAATTTCTTCACCACCATCTGTTTCATCTTCGATTGTAAAAGGTGGAGTTTTAGCTGCATTTAAAACAGTTAATTTTTCGATTTTAATTTCGATATCACCGGTTGGAATATTTTTATTTTTACTTGAACGTTCAACAACAATTCCTTCAACTTGAATCACAAATTCACGACCAAGTTTGCGGGCTTGCATACATAAATCTGTGTTTTCATCCAAATTAAAAACAAGTTGTGTGATTCCATAACGGTCTCTTAAATCCACAAAAGTCATTCCACCCAAGTCACGAGAACGTTGCATCCAACCTGAAAGTGTAACTTTTTGATTAATATTTTCTATTCTTAATTCACCGTTTGTGTGAGATCTATACATATTAAAAAAATTTGAAGTGCAAAGTTAAGAAATTAATGTGAGAGTTTTGAAGACTGAGATATGCAATTTAAAATGTTCTTTTCTTCCATAAAATTTAAATAATTTCCTATTTTCAACAAATACTTTTATCTTTGTGTCCCTTAAAAATAAAAATGAAAGCAGAAGTTAAAAAAATCATAGAATTAATGAGTAAAAATTTTGTTGCTCATCCTTGGCATGGAGTTGAAATTGGAGAAAAAGCTCCAGCAATTGTAAATGCTTATATTGAAATTGTTCCTTCGGATTCAATTAAATATGAAATTGACAAAGCAAGTGGACTAATCATGGTTGATAGACCACAAAAATTGTCGAATCACATGCCATGTATGTATGGTTTTTTACCAAAAACTTTGTGTGATGAATCAGTTGCAGAATTTGCAAATTTAAAAACAAATCGTACAGATATTACTGGCGATATGGATCCATTAGATATTTGTGTTTTAAGCGAAAGAGAATTTAGTCACGTAAATATTTTGTGTGAAGCGAAAGTTATTGGTGGTTTTAGAATGATCGATGGAGGAGAAGCTGACGATAAAATCATTGCAGTTTTAAAAGGAGATCAAGCTTATGGTTTGATAGAAGATATTTCTGAAATGCCTAAATTGGTTATTGACAGAGTTCGTCATTTTTTCTTGACTTACAAAGATTTAGACGGAGCAGCAAAAAATGTTGAAGTAACACATGTTTACGGAAAAGAAGAAGCTTTTGAAGTAATAAAAAGAGCTACTGCGGATTACACGAATAAGTATGGTGATATGGGTGAGAATTTGGCGGAGGCTTTGTTGTCAGCTGTATCAGTAAAATAATTTAAGAACAATTTTAAAACCCTCAATTCTTCGTTATTTCATAAATTTTAATTAGCTCATTTACTTATGTAAACTCACCAATTAAATTTTAAGAAAACCTCGTCTTGAGAATTTTAAAATTATTCTCATATTTTATTAAAAAGAATATTATTATTAAGCGTTGAAAATCAATTTTTCAGCGCTTTTTTTGTTAATTTCTGACAAAAATTAGCTTACTTGAAAATGTTTTCATAAATTCGTCAAGCTGAAAACTGATTTAATCCTAAATTCACTATTCCAAAAAAGTATTTTTTAAACTAATTTCGAGAAATCGAAGCTAGGAATAATTGTTATTTAATGAGAAAACCAAAGTCAAAAAGAAGAAAAAAAGATTACAGTACTTTGATGATTGTCAATAAAAACAATCCGAGTACAAAATCTTTTTCATTTCAAACAAAACATTTATCGCGTTTAAAATATTATGTTCTATCACTTGCTTTGCTTTTGATTGGATTGATAATTTCTATTTTTATTTTAAACTCTAAATACCAAAAAAACCAGCACGCAAAAGAGGAATTAGAAAAATTTAAAAGAGAAATTGCAGGACCTTTGGCTACAGATACAAATATTGCCAGAGTTTATATTGAAAAAATTGATGCTAAATTAATCAAGATTAAAAAATACCTTCAGCAAAGAGGAATAAAAAATGGTACTATAAAAGCTGCTGGGGGAGATGTAAATGCTGAAGTTTCTGCCATAGATTCGTACAAATATTACAACATTTATTTGGCAAGTTTACTGAAAGATATAAAATATATGCCTTTAGGATATCCTCATGCAAATCACAACAGCACAAAATATGGGTATCGCTCAGATCCATTTCATGGCGGTGCGGAATTTCATTCGGGAGTTGATATTATTGGAACAACGGGAGATCCAGTAAATAGCACCGCAAATGGAATAGTATTTTTAGCTAATAATCATTATGGTTATGGAAAATGCGTTCGCATAAAACACAGTCATGGCTATGAAACCTTATATGGACATTTATCGAAAATAAATGTGAAAAATGGTCAAAAAGTCAAAGCAAATCAGTTGATTGGAGAACTTGGTTCTACAGGAAGATCGACTGGACCACATTTACATTACGAAGTTAGGTACATGGATAGACCAATAGATCCAACAAAATTTTTAGATTTGTAGACTAAAAAAAACTTTAATTATCATCAAAAATTATCATCAAAAAATAAAAGCGTATGTCATTATTTGGAAAAAAACAAAAAGATTTAATGGAATCTCACATTTCAACTATTATTAGTGATGGTTGTAAAATTGATGGAAATTTAAGTACAACAACTTCAGTAAGAATTGATGGAATTGTTAACGGAGATGTCCTTGCAAATCAAGGAATTGTAGTTGGAAATACAGGAAAAATTTTAGGAAGTATAAAAGCGAGTGAAGCAGTGGTTTTTGGTTCAATAGCTGGTAATATCCAAGTTCAAAAATTAGAAATAAAATCAACAGGTGTTATTAATGGCGATATTTCTACACAAACCATTGAAGTAGAATTTGGAGCAGTTTACAATGGAAGAATAAAAATGACGGAAGCAAATTCTTCATCAAGTGGAAGCGCTCAAAAAGTTAGCAGTAAAAAAGAAGAATATTCAACAGAGATTTAAATATCAATTAAAATTTTATCGACAACTCCTTTATTTTTTTCAATAAAAGTGGCTGTTTTTAAAGACAACATTTCCTTTTCATTCTTAATTTTTAAAATTACTTTTACCAATTCTTCTTTTGTAGAAACAGAAAAACCAATTTCTTCATTTATAAACAATTGCGCTTCAGGAAATCGTGTGTGTTTTGGTCCGAAAATCACGGGCAAACCAAAAACTGTAGGTTCAAGAATATTGTGTAAACTTCCTGTAAAACCGCCACCAACGTATGCAAAATCGCCATAAGAATAAGCGTTTGAAAGTTTTCCAATTGAATCGATAATCAAGATTTTTTGATTGCTATATTTTTCCTTAAATTGAGAATAACGAATTGTTTCTTTTGGAAAAAGTGCTTCGATTTCTAAAATGTGTTTTTCTCCTATTTCATGTGGAGCAATAATTACCTTTTGATTCTGGATTATGTGTTCAATGGATTTTTTCAAGAAATTTTCATCAATCGACCAAGAACTTCCTACAATAAAAGCTTTATCTTTTTCAAGAAATTGTGTTAAGATTAAATCTTCTTTCACTTGCATTTTATTTTCCAACACTCTGTCAAAACGCATATCTCCGACTAAACTTACTTTGTCAAAGGAAATTGATTTAAGTAAATCCACAGATTCTTGATTCTGAACAAAAATGCGTTCAAAACAAGAAATTGCTTTTCTAAAAATTGAACCATACCATTTAAAAAAACGTTGGTTTTGTCTAAAAATGGCACAAATGGAATAAATTTTAACATTTCTACTTTTTGCTTCAAAAATCAAATTACACCAAAACTCATATTTTACAATGAAAAATTTTGAAACCTTGAAGTGATTTAAAAATAGGTTTGCGTTTTTTTTGGTGTCGAATGGCAGATAAAAAGCAAAATCTACTTGATGGTTTCTTTTTGTATAATTTTCAAAACCTGAAGGACTAAAAAAGGTTACCAATAAAAAAATTGAAGGATTTTCATTTTTTAAGCAATTCATTAAAGGCAAACCCTGATCAAATTCACCCAAAGACGCACAATGAAACCAAATTATTTCTCTATTTTCTTCTACTTTTGGAAGTTTTGACAACCAATTTTTTCTCCCTAAAATTCCTTTTTTAGCTTTTACATTAAAAAATTGAGCTAAAAAAAGTCCGAAAATTAAAAAACGAATTGATATTGAGTAGATAAATTGCATCAATTAATGTAATAATCTTTTGGTTTTCTTTTGTAAATTGGAATGAACCAACCGGCACGAAAACCAATTTGAATGTCTTTTCTAATTTCTTGTGAAACAGGGATTTCTGGCTGATCAAAAAAGATGGTTCTTTGGTTTTTAGTAAATCCTTGTTGCATATAAAATCCTCCGTAAAAGTTTATTAATCCAGAGTTTGACAAAAATGCATATCCAATAAATTGGTGTAAATTTAATCCATTTGTCAAACGATCATATCCTTTTCTGTAATCTAATTCAATTAGTGGAACAACGTGTTCTTGTGTTTCAACACGCATTTTATGAGCCAAAAACCCTACACCGCCATGAATAAAAATCCCTGAATTTTTATTGTAATTTGAAATTGGAATTATTTTTCCAAAGGTTAAATTTGCATTAAATCCTCTTGCTAAAAGTACAACTTGAGCAACATTTCCGTTAACGTCAGTAATGTTTCCATAACTATCTACAAGGTCGTCAAAAATACCAGTTGCATTGATTTTTGTGCCAAAAATAAAATTTGCATCAATTCCCCAAAAGTAATTTTTAGTAGTTTTATAACCAGAAGTAAATCCCAAATGACTCAAATATCCAAAACGATCTGCCAAATCTCCATGCGTCCAATTTCCTCCATAATGTATTCCAACCCAAGGAGTACTTATGATGCTGTCTTTCACATTACGTTGCGAAAAACCCATAAAGACAAGTAGGGAAAAAATGAGTGAGAAACTTAATTTCATGTTTCAAAGATACTTAATTTCTTTTTAATTGGATTTACGTTTGAATAAATTATAGTAGCAGATAAAATTAAACTTTTGACCTTACTTGATTTATTACAAGAGAATAATCGTCACTTATTTAACCATTTAAGAAATATAAGTTCATATAAGGATTAACGACTTTTATGTTCTTATATTCCGTATATGGTAATTTTTTAACATATAAACTTATTACAAAATCTAATTTTTTAAACTAACGTCCACCAAAAATTGAACTTCCAACTCTCACCATAGTGCTACCTTCTTCAATAGCAAGTTCATAATCTCCACTCATTCCCATGGAAATTTCTTTAAATTCAGGATTAAATTTAAAATGATTGCTTTTGAGGATTTCGAAATAGTTTTTTAATGTTCTAAATTCCGTTTTAATTTG
>CAMBRH010000131.1 GCA_945870115.1 Chitinophaga pinensis
TATTTCATTAAATCCATCTTTTCCATTTGCAATATCTTGCAAAATTTCTTTAATTTGTTCTTGTGTAAAGTTCATATTTGCGTTTTAATATGTTGCAATTTTAAAATTACAAAATATTTACTTTACACACTTTTTTAGGACAGTATCACTTTGCTTTTTCAATCTAATTCCTTGACCTGAAATAATTTCTTTATTTGGAATAAAATCTTGAATTGGGATATGTTCCGTCAAAATAAGGTATTTAAAATCTCTTAGTTTATTTAAAATATTTTGAATTTCATTGTTTGACAAATGCTGAAGTACTTGTCTTAAAATAATGCAATCTCCAGCGGGTAAATTATCAACAGCTATGTCCAAGCAGTGAAATTCTAATTTTTCATCTTTGTATTTTTCTCTATTAAAATCAATTAGTTCTAGCACAATATCAATTGCAACATATTTTTCTGTAAACTTTACCAAATTTTTCCCAACATTAAAATCTCCACAACCTAAGTCACAAACTGTCAATGGATTTTCAAAAGAAGTTAAAAAGTTACTTACAACTTCTAAATACGGATTTACAATCTCCGAATTGTGCGAACCTTCACCAGAAAAAAATTCACTTTTATTTCCACCCCAAAGATTCATTTCATAAACTTGAGACATTGCGGCTTTGGTTGGCCAAGGTGATTTTGATGGTTTTGATTGGTTCATTTAATATCAATGTTTTTTAACAAACAGTTTGCTTTTTCGAAGACTTAAAAAAAGTTATAATAGGTTCAAAATTTTAACAATATTTCATAGAATCTATTGATTTCAATGGTATTTTCTGCAAAAATCAAATATTATGAATTTACTATTTATTTGATTTACAATAATACAAAATATATTTCTTTTACAGTATTAAACATGTTCATTTTGGTTTTCCTTTATAAAAAGTCATCTTCCATCTATAACTACCTTAATTATTTTAAAACTTGTCCTATTTCTAATAGTTTATTCAAAGACGAATAGATTAGTCCTTTACATATTTAAATGTCACACTATAAACGAATTAGGATTTTTTTATCGTAAATTTATTTGAAATAAGTTGTCATTTTGAATTCAATTTGATAATAATAAATTAGCTTTTATGTCCTAATTTTTTTAAAAATTAATTTGAATTCTTTTTCTGTTTATCAACTTTAAATAAATGAATATAAACTATTTAAACAATTTCGTTATACTTTGAAAATAGTACAAAAATCTTATTTAGAATAAATCTGTTAGTTTATTCATCGTTCAAAATGAGTGTTTTAAATATAATTTTGTGTGAAACAATTATATATTTAATATGAAAAAAACAATACTTACGGTTGGAATGTTTATTACGTGTTTTTCCTTTGTGAATTCACAAACAGTCCTTTTTACAGAAAATTTTACAACTCCATCAATAAATTGGGAAGTTGTTGACGCAGACTCAGATGGAAACACTTGGGGATTTTATGATTTTAATTTGAACCCTTCAAGCACTGCATTACCAGCACTAAACACTGAATTAAATGCTCAAGGTAAAGTTGCAATTTCGTCTTCTTGGAGCGGAGGTTCTGCGTTAACTCCAGATAATTATTTTATTTCTCCATTGATTGATTTAACTAATATTCCAAATCAAGCAAATGCTGTAACTTTGAGTTTTAAAGTTGGTTCAACACAAAGTTCAACGAACTTTATCTCTGAAAACATTTCTGTTTACGTCGTTCCAGACTTAACTAATTTGGGTTCTGCTGTAGCAATTCATAGTGGTGTTTTACAAAATATCGGCATGACAGCTTTAAGTTATGATATTTCATCTTATGCAGGATCTCAAGTTCTTTTAGCTTTTAGACATCATAATTGCACAGATGAAGGTGATTTACTTTTGGATGATGTTTTAGTTATTAAAGCTGCAGGCTTGGGTCTTGAAAAAAATGAACTTTCTTATACAATTTCTCCAAATCCTACTTCTGAGAAATTAAATATTTCAGTTGAATCAGTAATATCTAAGGTAAGAATTTATAGTTTGCTTGGAAATCTTGTTTTAGAAAAAGAGATAAATGATAAAACGTTTAATTTAGACGTTAACAATCTAATAAATGGAGTTTATTCAATTGAATTAGAATCACAGTCTGGAAATATCACTTATTCTAAGTTTGTTAAAAATTAATACATAATAAAATTTCAAATCAACGTTTTAAATTTTATAAAAAAAAGTCAGCCATGTGGTTGGCTTTTTTTTTGCACTTTAAATCCGTAGGTTTCCAATTGTGTTTCTCTTTTCACTATATAATTTCTGGAAACTCAAGAAAGTATGCATAAAATACAATAAAAGTATAAAAACAAAATATTTTTACACACTTTTTGGGGACAGTATCAATATATTAAAGTTCATCAACAAATAATGTAACTTAATTCAAAAAAAGAAGGCTGTATCAAATTTTGATACAGCCTTATTAAGAAATGGTATATTAGAATAATTTCTTTTTTAAAATTGAACGTTTACAAATCCATTTAAATTAACTACCTCTGACCTTTTTTTATCTTTTGCACTAAGCTTCCAGGTATAAATATCACTCTTAACTTTTTGATTCATATAGGTTCCATCCCAACCAACAGATGCGTCATTACTTTCCCAAACAACTTGACCCCATCTATTAAAAATCAAGACCTTAAAATCCATAATATCAATACCTGAAGCGACTATATTCCATGTATTGTTTAATTCATTACCATCTGGTGTAAATGAATTTGGCACAAATATTAATAAATCCTCTTCAATTTCAACAAAATTTGTCACCGTATCTCTACAACCATCAACGTTTTCTACAATTAAAGTTATAGCATAATTTCCTGGCGCTTGAGAAGTAAAATCAAAACTTGGATTTTCTTCAATACTACTCGATGGAGTTGAATTGTAGGATGTCCAGAAATAATTAATTACATCCGGAGAGCTCATATTTACTGCACTTGTGTATGGTTCACTCATTTTAATATTATTTCGAGTTAAACCAAAATCCGCAGTAGGATTTGAAGTTGTACTAATGTTTGCTGCAGTAATATATTGACATCCGTTTACATCCTCAATCGTTATTGCATAATTACCACCTTGCAAATTGGTGAAATTCAGGTTCGAACTTAACGGTAAACCATTGATGCTCACCTGATATGGTGCAGTTCCTCCAATAATATTACTAATATCAATTTCACCGTTTATATTTCCACAACTTGCACTTGTTACATTTATTTGAGCACTATTTGGAGCATTGGTACTACTTAAATTTGCTACTGTATTAAATAAACAACCAGCATTATCTCTAACAATTATAGGGTAAGCACCACTACCTAAATTTGAGTATGCAAGGGTGCTGGAAAAGCCTTGATTATTAACATCATATTGATAAGGTAAAACACCGCCCGTTACTGCACCCAAATTTAAAGTACCATCATTTTGGCCACAAGTTGCATTTGTTGTATTTACTACAATATTGGTAATTGCCGTTGAATTATTAATTGTAATATTTGGAGCAGTAAAAGAACATCCATTGTTATCACTAAGGACTAAAGTATAAGTACCTGCAGTTAAATTATTATAAAGAGATGTATTTGCAAGACCTTGACCATTGAAATTATATTGATATGGTCCAACTCCACCTGTTACTAATCCAATTTGTATCATTCCATCATTCAAACCACAAGTAGTATGTGTAGGTGCAGTCACAACAGCTGTTGGCCCCCCAATATCAGATAAGGTAACGTTTGGAGCGTTTAGAATACAACCTCCATTATCTTGCACAACTAAACTATAACTACCAGCATTTAAATTAGCATAAATTAATTGAGAATTGAAGCCTGCACCATCCAAATTATAAGTATAAGGACCTGTTCCTCCAGTTACTAAACCAAGTGTGATGCTTCCATTACTTTGACCACAAGCAGGACTGGTAGTTGTTACAGAAATTGCTGTAGGACCAGTTCCATTGCTTAATACGATATTTGGTGCAGAGAAAGTACAGCCATTATTATCTTGAACTACAAGAGTATACGTATTTGCTGAGAGATTATTATAATTTAAGTTACCTGTAAATCCTGCTCCATTCAAATCATACGTGTAAGGTGCCGTTCCTCCAGAAACTAAACCAAGTGAAATTGAACCATCTGATTGTCCACAACTAGGATTAGTTGAATTAACAACAATAGAAGTTATCCCAGAACCATTCGATAATACAATATTTGGCGCATTGAAGGTACAACCATTATTATCTTGTACAACAAGAGTATATGTATTTGCAGCGAGATTAGTATAATTTAAGTTGCCACTGAATCCAGCTCCGTTTAGATTATACGTATAAGGACTAGTTCCGCCAGTTACTGCACCTAATGATATTGAGCCATCTGCTTGACCACAATTCGGATTAGTTGGAGTTACGGCTATAGCAGTAATTCCAGAACTATTCGATAATACAATATTTGGTGCATTGTAAATACAACCATTATTATCTTGAACAACAAGGGTATAAGTATTTGCAGCGAGATTAGTATAATTTAAGTTAGCACTGAATCCAGCTCCGTTTAGATTATACGTATAAGGACCTGTTCCGCCAGTTACTCCACCCAAAGAAATAGAACCATCGGACTGACCACAACTAGGATTGGTTGGGGTTACAGCGATTCCTGTAGGTCCTGCACCAGAAACAAGCGTAATGCTTGTATCTTTTTGACATCCATTTAAATCTACAACAACATCATAGGTTCCTCCCGCTAAATTGATTGCTGAGGAAGTGGCAGAAACGTTTGGTGTCCAAGAATAGGTATATGCTCCTACAGCAGGATTTGTATTTATAGTAATTGAGCCATCGTTATTCGAACAAGAAGGTTGCGAAACAAAAGCAGAAATGGAGAATATAGCTGCCGTTTGGCAGTTACCTCCATTACAATTACCCACAGTACTATTATTTATAGATGGGTTAATATCTCTTTGCCAACTTCCTCCATCGGGTATTCTACTAAAAGTTGATCCTGAGGGAGCAGTTGCACCTAAATACTGAATAATGCCAATTTGCTTCGCTTTTACGAATGTAGCGCCTTGGTTACAATTTATGGCAGGTGTGCAGACATTTCTATCAAATTCAATTGCAGTATTGATTTTGTTTTGCTCTCCTGCTGATGAAGTCCAATATACGGCGTCAACAGGTGTTCCATCAGGTGCATAAAGTCCAACCCAACCATCTTGATTTTCTAAAAACCATCTAGTACCTACCATACATAGATTACCTGTTCCAGCAAAGTCATTTACAACAATATCAACACTCGTTGCATTTGAACTTGCATTAGGACCTCCAATAACAAGATGACCTAAAGGAGGAATAATGGTTCCACTTGGCAAGCTTACGGCCCCAATATTTGAAGAGGTAAAGCCCGTTGAGCCCAAAACATAGCAACTTAAGTCAAAGGAATTACATGGATCTGTGTTATACAATTCTACATATTCACTTCCACAAATCGAATTAGTATTTGCCAAAGACTGAATACAACCGTCGGTGTTTCCCCCTGCAGGATTAACCATAACTTCATTTATTAAAACCTGAGAGAAAAAAGTATTTAGAGTTAGAGTTAGAGTTAGAGTTAAAATGCTTTTTAAATTTTTCATTATTTTATTTGTTGGTTGCTTTCTTTACGTGACTTTTCAGGAAGAGTTGCCCGTTTTTCATTGCAGAAATTCAATTATTGTCCTATGTGATTCTCATTAAAAAATACTCGTAATCGAAAGTAAATCAATTTCTTACTAATGTAATGTTTCCATGTTCATCCTGAATTTTGCCTGAACTAAACGTTACTTTTAATTTATAAAAATAAACCCCTTCAACAACTTCTGTTCCTTCCGTTTTTCCATCCCATTGATCATTAATGTTTGTGAACTCATGAATTAGATTTCCCCAGCGATTGAATATTTGGCACTCAAATTTATCTACACACTCTCCTGAGACTTTCCAAACTTGATTAATTTGATCGTCTGATGGTGTGAAAATGTTAGGAATTACAATGTTTTCACTGCCAATTGCTGCGTTTAAAAGCAAAATTGAATCTAAAGAACATCCATTAGCATCTTCAATAATAAAAGTGTACGAACCTAATCCTAGATTACTGAAGTTATTACTTGAAGTGCTGACACCATTATTTATTTGATAAGAATAAGGTGCTACTCCACCATTTACATTCATAATTTCAATTTCACCATTTGTTTGTCCACAATCAGGATTTACCAATGTAAAAGTTGCACTTGTTGGTGGATTTGAACTATTATCTACAACTATCAAAGTCTCTTGATAAGTGCACGAATTAGCATCCTGAACCACAACAAGATAATTGCCAGCACTTAAATTAACAAAATTGGTATTCGTATTATTTCCTTGATTGTTAAAATTATAAGTAAAAGGAAGCGTTCCACCAGTAACTGCGCCAAGTAATATTCCACCATTATTTTGTGAACAAGAAGAATTTGTAATTGTAGCAGCAATATCTGTTATTACAGGTGGTGATACCAATGTTGCAGGTGCAATCATTGAACAACCATTCGCATCTTCGATATTGACAAAATAATTTCCGCTACTTAATGATGAAAAAGTAGGTGTTGCTGTAGATGTTCCTCCATTTAACTGATATGTATATGGAGCAAGGCCACCAACAACACTTGTAATTTCTATTTGACCGTCATTATTAAGACAAGTTGGATTTAAATTATCAAAAATAGCTTGAGTTGGAGGGTTAGAACTATCATCATTAACTACAATTGTTTCCTGATAAGTACATCCGTTTAAATCCTCTACAATAACTAAATAATTCCCAGCTACTAATGAAGTGAAACTAGTATTTAAGCCACTTCCTAGGTTATTAAAATTATATGAAAAAGGCAAAGTTCCTCCAGTTACTGTTCCAAGTTGAATTGCTCCATTGTTTTGTGCACAAACTGAATTTGTTACATTGGAAGCAATATCTGTAATTTGCGGTGGCGCAACTAAGGTAATTGTTGTATCTCTTACACAGGTTGGAGAACTAACAGTAACAGTATAAGTTCCAGCACCTAAATTATTTACATTAGTTGTAGTGTTATTTCCAACATTAGCATTCGCCGACCAAGTGTAAGTGTAAGCACCGTTTGGCGATGCAACGACATCTATTATACCATCATTATTTGGACAAGTAGGTTCAATACTTGTAGCACTTATTGTTAAAAAATCGTCAATTACTATTACATTAAAAGTTGCATTACAACCATTTGCGTCACTTACCTCTACTGAATAAGATCCTGCACATAAACTATCGGCAGTTTGTGTGTTTTGAGTGAAATCATCATTCCATAAATATGTGTAAGGTGCAAGCCCATTTGTCATATTGATAGTTGCTGTACCATTACAAGTACTTAATGCGCCACCATTTCCGCCACAACCTCCTGGTACATTGCACGTTCCATAGGTGCTGTTCTCATCTTGTGTTACATTTGACCAAACACCTCCATCTGGAATTCTAACAAATGTCTGTCCTTCGCTAGGAACACCTACAACATTATTGATTCCAGCTTCATTATAAGTTGCCAATTGGTTTACTCCAACAGGAAGGCTATTAGTTGTTGGAATACATGGTCTTCCATCTAAATCCGAAGGAATTGGGGCATTCCAACTGATCATATCTTGAGGAACACCACTTGCATCATAAAAACCAAACCATCCACCTGCATTTTGAAACCACATTCTACTTTGTCCAATCCCTCCTTCAATACACAAACGATTATTAACATCATCAACCACAACATCTATTACTCCAACAGGTGGAGCGTTTGTATTAATACCTCTTACAACTACAAAACCATTTGGTGGTACAATCGTACCCGCTGGTAAAACAAATCCCATTCCATCTGATTCTAAAGGCGGATTTAAAGCAAATGTTGAATTAAAACTTCCCAAAATATATCCTGAAATATCAATGGAATTACACCAATCTGGGTTATATAATTCAATCCATTCTCCTCCTCCTGATCCAGCACCAGTTGGTCCATCTCCATAGATTGAGCCATCACCGTTTGTTGGGAAGATATTAATTTCATTAATTAAAATAGTTGGTCCTGAATAATTACATGGATTACTTGTGCCATCACAAACTGTATTTTCTGTTGTACTAGTCGTCGCGTCTAAAACTATTGTGCAACAACCTGTTGGAGCTGCAAGTACAAATGAAGTATCCTTAGAACAAGTTCCATCTGACACTGTTACCAGATATGTACCATCTATTAAGGAATTTGCTATACTTGTATTATTATTTGAATCGTATTGCCAAGTATAAGTATAAACACCATTTGGTTGAGGATTTAACGAAATTTGTCCATCATTTTGTGCACAAGTAACCTCTTGCGGAATAGTTCCATTAATATTAAATAATGCTAAAGCTGCTAAATTTATAATGGTATCTATTGAACATGCTCCAACTGTTATTGAAATGGTATAAGATCCTTCACTTAAATTAGTCGCGGAAGGGCTTGTTAACAAAATATCATGTGACCAACCATAAGTAGTTGCGCCTGCTGGAGTTGGATTAAAACTAATTGATCCATTTGACAAAGCACATGATGGGTCAACAATCATTGCATTTGCTATTAAATTTTGGATAGCACTTAATGTAATAGTTGTATCTTTCGTACATGTACCATCTGTAATTGATATATCATAAGTTCCCTCAGGAAGAGAACTAGCTGTCTCTGTGACAAGCAGTGGATCATGACTCCAAATATAAGTAAAAGGACCACCAGGAGTTGGTGCAAGGACAATTTGACCATCATTATTAGTACATGAAGGTTGAGTTATTATTGGGTTGCTGATAATAGAGCTATTTACACTAAGTATAATTGTTGTATCTTTCGTACAAGATCCATCAGTAATTGAAACATCATAAGTGCCAGCAGCTAATCCAGCAGCACTTTCGGTTAGTAGCAATGCATCATGACTCCAAATATAAGAAAATGGACCTCCAGGACTTGGTGCAAAAGTAATTTGTCCATCATTGTTTGCACATGAAGGTTGGGTAAGTGAAGCA
>CAMBRH010000132.1 GCA_945870115.1 Chitinophaga pinensis
CAGCAATGAGAACAACAGCAATAAAAGAAGGAGATTCTTACATCATCAATGGTTCAAAAACATTCATCACAAACGGAATTTACAGCGATTATTTAATCGTTGCAGCAAAAACAGCTCCTGAATTAGGAAACAAGGGAATGAGTATTTTCTTAGTTGATAGAGAAACTGCAGGAATTTCATCAGCAAAATTGGATAAATTAGGTTGGAGAGCTTCTGATACTGCAGAAATTTCTTTTGATAATGTAAAAATTCCAGCTTCTAACTTAATGGGCGAAGAAGGAAAAGGATTCTTCTATATCATGCAACATTTCGCTTTAGAAAGATTAGTGATGGGAATCAATGCGCATGCTAGAGCTGAATATGCGATTGAATACACTTTGCAATATATGTCTGAAAGAACTGCTTTTGGAAAAACAATTGATAAATTTCAAGTTTTAAGACATAAAATTGCGCAACACGCATCAAATGTTGAGATGGTAAAATCGTTCAACTACATGATCGTAAAACGTTTGCAGGATGGAGAATACGTTGTGAAAGAAGCAAGTATGTCAAAATTAAACGCAACGCGTATTTCTGACGAAGTTATGTACGATTGTCTACAAATGCTTGGCGGTTACGGTTATATGGAAGAATATAAATTAGCAAGAATGTTTAGAGACAGTCGCCTTGGACCAATTGGTGGAGGAACATCTGAAATTTTATGCGAAATTATTGCAAAAATGATAATTGATAAAGTTGACTACAAGCCAGCAACTTGATTTAAGATAGAATTTAAAGCAAAAAGCTGTTCTTGTTAAATGGACAGCTTTTTCATTTTAGTTTATACAATAAATGAATAAATATGTTGATTTCTTAATCAGCGATAGCAAATTTTTCTCTTCAAGTTTGAAATGAATCAACTTAAATTCATAAATTATTGATCATGGAGAAATTATTATTCGAATTCAGGCAAATTTAATGTGAAACGGGGAGTAGCTCACCCTACTGAATAAAATCACTTTAAGTACTCTACTAACCAAGAAGATTCTTTGTTTTTCTTCAAATTAATGATTGGAATTAACAATTCTACCACATCATTTCCGTATCCATTTTTGTCGTAGTGTAAATGAACGCCTTTTTCAGAAAGCCAAAACACATCGTTGAAATTGTCAACTAATTTGTCAATCGAACTACAATCTAATTTCAAATCGTCCCGTTTCTTTATGGCTTCTAAAAGTTCTATTTCAAAGCGTTTTACATTTCCGAAAATTGTATCTAGTGTAACTCGCTTTAATTCATTTCCATTAAAAATCAGGTTATAATATTCTTTTTTTAGGTAGTTATGCATTGGCATCATTTCGTTCATATCTTTACCATAAAAATTCATATATGTTGAGTAGGAGCATCTTGCAGTTAAATACTTTTTTCCAAGACTTACAAATTCAAAGCTTTTTGTTTTATTGTTTTAACAATCAATTTGATGAGGCAGTGTGTTTATCTCGTGGGAATTACCAAAATTGCAAGGTTTTGACTGATTGTAAATTGCCTTAAAATAATCAAATACCGAAGATTTATACATTTTAAAATCTTTGTTTTGTAGAATTGAATCTGAGTATGAAAGATGTTTTTCGTCAAGTCTCAATTTAAAAGCATTTAATTCTGCATTTTGCGAACCTAATAATGCCAATTCAAGTAATTTATCTTTAAAAATTACATTTTTTGAATCTATTTTTAAACCAAAATTATTCAAAATAAATTCCTCCGATTCATTTTTAAATCGAAACCAAATTTCGTTTTGATTCAGTTGATGATTTTCTGGAGTTTTTACCCTCCAATTGGAATAGAATCCAGTAAATAGTTGTTCAAAATCAGTATAAATAGTATCTAAAATCAATTCGTTTTTTAAATTCACAATTCCATATTTCTGACCCTTTGTGTAAACTAAAAATTGGTCTTTTGAAAACTTATGCAAAGCTTTGTAAATTGGAGGAACCAACCAGTTGAAATTCACATCAATTACTCCCCAATAACTATCGTTTTGTACAGCACTTGAATCAAAAGAGTAAAGTGCTTTATCGAAAAGATTACTAGTTAATTTATTCCCTAAAGTATCAAAAGGAGTCCATTTGTATTTCGGTACGGTGTAAAAATCTTCAAGATTGAGATTAATTGGATTCAAGTCAATTTCGTTTTGATTGTATACGAGTCTTTTTTGTTTGATTTGTTCTTCACCAACTTTCAACTTTGCCCAAAGTACATTTGAAGCATAGTGAAATTGGGAGATTTCAGCAAAATTGGTGTCCAAAATTATTTTCCCAGTGTTTAAGTCGAGTAAACCTTGAGAATTGACTTTTGATTGAATCAAAGCGTATTTCCCAACTTGATGATTGACGTAACACTCTTTGTATTTTGTCCACGGCTTTCCATCTAAAGTGTAAAGATGATTTTTATTTTCTCGGGTTACAAAAATAAATCTGCCAATACTGTAAAGTGGTAAGATACCTGAAATAATGTTTTTTCCATTTTCAAATTTGCTGACTTCATAAGCAAAATATTCATTCTTAAAAGTATATAAATCAATAATTTTGCCTTCATTGATTAAAGTCATTTTTTGAAGTTTTAGGGTATCTTTTTCAAAATCTAAGTAAAAAACTTCATTCCATTTTGAAATGGCATAATTTGGTTTTTTGGCATAATCTAATCGGTAAAAACGTAGGTATTCACATGAAATCTGTTCTTTTCCATCGTCTCCAACAATACCATATCTGTTGTTTTTTAAAACTAAGAAAAATAATTTTTTCTTTTTTGCATAATCGTTTTCCCAATTCAGACGTGGTTTTGGAATAATTTGTTCATAAATTGCTGGTGTTGTAATTTCACCATTTTGTGAAATAAAACCATATTTCCCTTTGTATTTATAAATATAAGTTGTTTTTTCGTTAGAGATTTCGTGAAATACTCTGCCAATCGAATCAATACTCGCATCATGAAGGATTTCACCATTTCCTTTCATAATTCCGTATTTTCCGTTTTCTAGAAATTTATAAATGGCATCGCTTTCTATACACGGAATTTCGTTGTAATTGTCATAAGCCATGGGCATTAAAAAAGGTTTACCTTCTAAAATTAATTCATTTTTTAAATTAATTACACCTGTTTTAGAATCTTTTACAAAAGTGAGTACATTGTTGCAAAGTCGCAATCGATCATAAATTCGTGGTATAAGCATTTTGCCATCAATTCCAATTAAGCCAGCATTACCATTGGCTGAATATTCAAAATGTTGGTCGCCAATTAAAGTGTAAGGCTGACCTAAAAAGGGTTTTATGATTCCATTTGTTTCTGGTATCAACACATTTCCAGTATTTGAAATGCAAGTAAATGAATATTTATTGTCTATTACTTTATAACAGATAAATAAATTCATGTCAAGAAGTAAACTATTAAATATCACTGGAACAATAATTTCTCCGCTACTTGATAAAATTCCGACTTTATTGTTTTTCCAAACTTTAAAGTTGCTTTGTTCATTAGAAATTTCGTCATATTCATTCGGAATGATTTGTTTCGTTAGGTAAAAAACACCTTTTCCTTCCTCAGTTAAAGTTTTGAAATAGTCATTTTGTAATTCTTCAATTAATATAAAAGTAGGCTCCAAAACCCAATTTCCTTGTTCGTTTTTTATGCCGTAAGTGCAAACAATATTGTCCTTAACAATTTTTAGTTGTGAAAAGGAATTGTTTGAAAGAAGTAAAACTAAAAATGTACTAAGTAGTAAAATTGATTTCATAGTTTGCTTTACAACTTTGAGAAAAAAAAGTTCAAAATTTAGCTTTCGAATTGTTTTAAGAAGAATATATTTATTTGTTTAAAAGCTATGGAATAATTCAAACTTCAGTTAGTTTTTTTTGTAGTATTGAATAAATATTTTTTTTATTCTGCTTAATGATTTCTCAAATTTGAAGACTTTTTTAGCTCTACTTTAAATGTTTTCCCAATTGGAATAGTCCATAAACATCTATATTATCCAAACTTTTCCCTGATCTTTTGTCTAAGTGCGATTGCTTGCTAATACTTGGCGGTTATGGATACATGGAAGAATATAAATTGCAAGAATGCTTAGAGACAGTCGCCTTGAACCAATCGGTGGTGGAACTTCTGAAATTTTATGCGAAATTAGTGCAAAAATGATTATTGATAAAGTTGATTACAAGCCAGCAACTTGATTGAAATAATTTAAAGAGGTTTAGGGTTATTTGAAAAAATGACCCTTTTTTGTTTTTAAATCACTTCATATCTCAAATAATAGATCTATTTTAGAATTAGTTTCTTAAAAACTTCATACCTTTGTTAAACTTTAATTGGTATAAAGTTTTAAAATACATTTAAAAAATGCTCTTAAAAAAAATACTTTTCTTCTTCTCAATTCTTTTGTTTTTTAGTCTTACCACTAAAAATAAAACTTTTTTCAAGAAAAATAAATCAAAAGTTCATGCTTTACCAGAATTTGTGAAATCTGATAATTCTTGGGCAAAAAATACTCTAAAATCAATGACTTTGGAGGAGAAAATTGCGCAATTTTTTATGGTGGCAACTTGGCCAAATAAAGATGAAGAACACCAATTGGAAATTGAAAATTTGATAAAAAATCAAAAAATTGGAGGTCTAATTTATTTTCAGGGAACGACTGAACAAATGAAAACTTCTATTTCTCGTTTTCAAGGAGTTTCTAAAACACCACTTTTGATTGGAATGGATGCTGAATGGGGCGTTGCGATGCGTTTAAATGAAGTTGAACGTTTTCCGTATGCTTACACAATTGGCGCGGCAAATGATACTGTTTTATCCGAAAAAATTGGTGCTATGATTGCCCAAGAATGCAGAGAAATTGGCGTACACATAAATTTTGCTCCAGTTGCTGATGTAAATTCTAATCCAGATAATCCCGTGATTGGTTTTCGTTCTTTTGGCGAAAATTCAGTTCAAGTTTCTCAACACGTTGCAGCAACAGTTCGTGGAATGGAGAAAAATGGAATTTTAACGAGCATCAAACATTTTCCAGGACACGGCGACACAGACAAAGATTCTCATTTGGAATTGCCAACTGTGAGTCACTCAAAAGAACAGTTTGAAACAATTGATTTTTTGCCTTTTGAAGCAGGAATAAATGCTGGAGCTTCGTCTGTTATGGTTGGACATTTGAATGTTCCGAATTTAGATAATTCTGACGTTCCGAGTTCTTTGTCGAAAACAATTATCCAAGATTATTTAAAAAACAAACTGAATTTCAAAGGTTTAGTGATAAGCGATGCTTTAAACATGAAAGCAGTTTCTGATAAATATGGAAAAATTGATGTTGTTGTAAAAGCATTTATTGCTGGAAATGATATTTTGTTATTCCCTGAAAATGTGGAAGATGCAATTGCTGCGATTTCTAATAAAGTGGAAACGGGAGAAATTACAGAAGCAGAAATTGACGAAAGATGTTTGAAAATTTTGAAAGCAAAGCATCATGCGATGAATCATAAAGTTGCAAAAGTTTTCACGAAAGGCGAAATGGATTGGGCGAAAAGAGATTGTTATGAAAAGGCTTTCACGGTTCTAAAACATGAAAACAATTCTCTTCCTTTAACGAATTCCAGTTCGAAAATTGCGATTGTGAACATTGGAATTAAAACTGCAGCTTTCAAAGAAATGGCTCGAAAATTTCATGAAGTCGATGTTTTTCAGTTTTATTCATACGAAGAAGCAAGCGAACGCATGAAAGGAAATTTGTCAAAATACGATGTCGTAATTACTTCTGTTCATCCAAAATCGGTGACGGCAAATAATAATTTTTCTTCTCCAGGAAAATTAGATTCTTGGTTAAGTTCCGTTCCTGAAGATAAAAATCATGTTTTACTTGTTTTTGGAAATCCAAATTTGTTGAAAGAAACAAAGCTTACTTCTAATTTTGATGCTTTAGTTTTGGCATATGAAAATCATGAATTTGCACAAGAATCAGCAGCACAATTGATTTTTGGAGCAATAGGAGCAAATGGAAAAATTCCATTTAAAGTTTCAGAAGAAATTTTATTCAATGCGGGAATTGATTTAAAAGATGCTAAAAGATTGAAATTTTCTCAGCCAGAAGAATTAAACATAAATCCTTTAGATTTGGCAAAAATTGATGCGATTGTTCAAAAAGGAATGAATGCAAAAGCATTTCCTGGTTGCCAAGTTTTAGTTGCTGTGAAAGGTAAAATTATTTACCAAAAAAGTTTCGGAACAATTACCTATGAAGATACAATTCCAGTAAATAATGAAATCGTTTATGACATTGCTTCCGTAAGTAAAATTGTGGGTTCAACTGCTGGATTAATGCGACTTCAAACACAAGATAAATTCTCTTTGAACAAACAATTGAAAGATTACATTCCAGAATTAGTTGATGGTTATCCGGTTGGAAATATTTTGTTGAAAAACATGATGGCGCATCAAGCTGGTTTTACGCCATGGATTGCTTTTTACAAAGAAACAGTAAATTTTGCAGTACCAAATTATGCGATTTATTCAGATTCAAAAAAAGCAAATTTCGAATTTCCAGTTGCCAAAGATTTATGGATTTCAAATGATTATGAGAAGAAAATTTACAAAACGATTTTGAATACTCCTTTAGCTAAAAAACCAAAATATGAATATTCTGATTTAGGATATTATTTTGCGAAAAAAGTCATTGAAAAACAATCAGGTTTGAGTTTAGATAATTTCATGTACAAAGAGTTTTATGTTCCAATGGGTTTAAAAAATATGCGTTATTTGCCACAATTATATTTCCCAATGGAAAGAATTGCTCCAACAGAAAAAGACATTACTTTTCGTGCGCAAACAGTTCATGGTTTTGTTCATGATCCAGGAGCAGCAATGCTTGGAGGAGTTGGTGGTCACGCAGGAATTTTTTCCAATTCTCATGATTTGGCTGCCATGATGCAACTATTTTTGAACAAAGGTTTTTATGGAAATCAACTTTATATCTCACCAGAAGTTGTGAAAGAATTTACTTCGGTTCAGCTAAAAGGAAATAGGAGAGGAGCAGGTTTTGATAAACCAACTCCAAACAAAAAAGATGGTCCAACTTGTAGTTTGGTTTCGTCTGAAAGTTTTGGACATTCCGGATTTACAGGTACTTTCACATGGGCAGATCCAGTGTATGGAATCAATTATGTGTTTCTTTCAAACCGAGTTTATCCTGATGCAACGAACAAGAAAATTCAAGAAATGCACATCAGAAGTGATATTCAAAAAGTGATTTACGAAGCAGTTTTTAATGCAGGAAAATAAGATATTGTTTTTATTTTGATTGAATTTGAGTTTTTAAATCTTTTTCTTAGAATTATTCATTAAAAAACTGTAATTTTGCCTCCCGTAGTTACAAATTAATTTTCATGTCAAATTCAACAAAATACATTTTTGTAACAGGCGGTGTTACTTCATCTCTTGGTAAAGGTATTATTTCAGCTTCTTTAGCAAAATTATTGCAAGCTCGAGGATATACAACAACAATTCAAAAATTAGATCCTTACATCAATATTGACCCAGGAACTTTGAATCCGTATGAACACGGAGAATGTTTTGTGACGGATGATGGCGCTGAAACTGATTTAGACTTAGGACATTACGAACGTTTTTTGAATGTTCCAACTTCAATTGCAAATAACGTTACAACTGGCAGAATTTACCAAGCTGTAATTGAAAAAGAGAGAAGGGGAGAATTTTTAGGAAAAACTGTTCAAGTAATTCCTCATATCACTGACGAAATTAAAGATAGAATTCAAATTTTAGGTAAAAAAGGCGATTTTGACATCGTGATTACTGAAATTGGTGGAACAGTTGGAGATATTGAATCACTTCCTTATGTTGAAGCGGTTCGTCAAATGCTTTGGGAATTTGAATCTGATTGTTTGGTGATTCATTTGACTTTAATTCCTTATTTGGCTGCGGCGGGAGAATTGAAAACGAAACCTACACAACATTCTGTAAAACAGTTGCTTGAGTTGGGGGTTCAGCCAGATATTTTATGTTGTAGAACAGAACATGCGTTGGATTTAACTTTACGTAAAAAAATTGCCAAATTCTGTAATGTCAGTATCAACGCAGTTATTGAATCTCGTGATGCCGAAACAATTTACGATGTTCCACTTTTAATGCAAGAGGAAGAATTGGATAAAGTTGTTTTAGAAAAATTGAATTTACCTTCAAAAACAGTTCCTAATTTAGATAATTGGAAATCGTTTTTATATACTCTTAAAAATCCTACAAAAGAAATCACAGTTGGTTTAGTTGGAAAATATGTTGAATTAAAAGATTCATATAAATCTATTGCTGAATCATTTATTCACGCTGGAGTTGCAAATCAATGTCGTGTAAATGTAAAATGGATTCATTCTGAAAAACTAACGAAATCAAATTTAAAAGCAGAATTAAGTGATTTAGATGGAATTTTAGTTGCTCCAGGTTTTGGATCAAGAGGAATTTCAGGGAAAATTGATGCTGTTAAATTTGCAAGAGAAAATAATATTCCTTTTTTGGGGATTTGTTTAGGTATGCAATGTGCTGTAATTGAGTTTGCTAGAAATGTGTTGAATATGGCTGAAGCTAATACAACTGAAATTGATACAGATTGTAAATTCCCTGTAATCAGTATGATGGAGGAGCAAAAAAATATTGCAAATTTTGGTGGAACAATGCGTTTGGGGGCATACAAATGTAAATTAAAACCAAATTCAAAAGCTGCTATTGCTTATAATTCTGAATTAATTTCTGAAAGACATAGTCATCGTTATGAATTTAATAACGAATATTTGGCGCAATTTGAAGAAAAAGGAATGCTGGCAACAGGTTCAAATCCAGAT
>CAMBRH010000133.1 GCA_945870115.1 Chitinophaga pinensis
GGAACAATTATTGGTCCAAATCCAATAATTTCAAACACGATTGAAGATCAAGCAGGAATTCCAATGCAAATTGATTTTAGAGATGTGTATGCGTCCATTTTGAGAGATTGGTTTGAGGTAAATGAAACGCAAGTACAAACACTTTTTGATCATACAGTCACTTTTTATCCGCTATTAAGAGCATGTAATTTAGGAATTGAAGATTTATCAAAATTGAGTTTTGAAGCCATCGTTTACCCAAATCCATGTGTAAATCAAGCAACATTAAGTTTTATTTGTAAAGACGAATTTGTAAATATTGCCATCTATGATTTGACAGGAAAGAAAATTTCTACTTTAGTTGATAAAACCTTAAATCCAGATAAACACGAAGTTTTATTTGAAACAAAAGATTTACCTTTAGGAAATTACCAAATTTACATTCAGAAAAAATCAGGAAATGAAACAGTGAAGTTTTTGAAGTTGAGAACGAATTAAGTTGGATTTTAGTAACTATAAGAGATAGCAAAATTTTGAAAAATATTACATTTATAAGTTATCTCATATTATTTGGAAATTTTTGTTTTTCTCAAACAGATACTTTAAATCAACGCGATGCAAATGGATTAAAACAAGGTTATTGGGTTTTTTATGGAATAGATAAGCCGGATTGGAATTATTCAGATAGTATTAAGATAGAGGCAGGTCGATATCTAAATGACAGAAAAAATGGAGTTTGGATAAAATATCATGCAGATGGAAAGACAATTAAATTAAAAGGTGAATATAAAAACAATCGTCCAGATGGGCAATATTTTAAGTATTTTGCCAATGGAAATATTAAAGAAATAGGTTTTTTCCATAATAACTCATATAATTACAATCTACGTCGTTTTCTAGTAGATGGAAAAAAAGATGAAATTAAAACCTTTCTAGAAAATGGAACTAAGATTGATTCCTCTTTTTACTATTTTGAATCAGGATGTTTAAAGTCAATAGAGATATTAACTCAATCAAAATCGTACACAAGTAAAACCATAAATTACCACAACCATTTATGTAATATCCTTAAAGATACTATTGTATCATATTTTGATCATCCTGAAGAACATGTTAATGTAAGTTCAAATTGTACATTTAAAGGGAAAGAAATTCCTTATATTCAGAATGAAGATTCAGTAGCTATGCAATTTGACTCATTACGAATTAAAAATGGTGTATTTAATCCCAATGGGTTTAATAAAATATATAACTATAATGATGAGGTTTGGCAGGATGGTGAGTTTAGAAATGGAAAACTTTGGGAAGGCAAAATATATATTTATGATTCTGATGGAATTTTACTGAAAATCAAGTTGTTTAAAGATGGTGAGTATTATGGAGAGGGGCAACTATAGATGTATTATAATTTGAGAACAAAGTTTAAAAAAGACCATTAAGTTGAGCTTGACAAAAACAATTTTAAAGGTTAAATTTTTTTTGTAAATTTATATTCTGACAAACTGAGATATGGCAAAAAATGTAAAAATAGATGTTGACGGAAAAGAAATATCAATCATTTTCGATAATGAAAAGGAGTATATTTCACTTACTGATATGCTCAAAGCCAAGGATGGTGATTTTTTTATATCAGACTGGCTACGAAATAGAAATACGATTGAATATTTAGGAATTTGGGAGTCCGTTTATAATCCCGATTTTAATTATGGCGAATTCGCCATAATTAAAAGTCAAGCGGGTTTAAACAGTTATAAACTAAGCGTTAAAGATTGGACAGAAAAAACAAATGCCATCGGTTTGAAAGCGACGGCTGGAAGATATGGAGGAACTTACGCTCATCCAGACATTGCCTTTGAATTTGGATAAGTCCTCATTTTAAAATTTATCTAGTCAAAGAGTTTCAACGCTTAAAGGAAGATGAAAATAATCGACTAAAATTAGAATGGAATTTACAACGGACAATTTCCAAAATTAATTATCGCATTCACACCGATGCAATTAAGGAAAATCTAATTCCAAAAGAAATAACAAAACAGCAAACTTCTTTGGTTTATGCAAATGAGGCTGATTTATTAAACATTGCTCTTTTCGGAATGACAGCAAAAGATTGGAGAGCAAATAACCCGAATAAAAATGGTAACTTGAGAGATTAAACCACCTTGGAACAATTAGTGGTTTTGAGCAATATGGAAAGTATCAATGCTGTATTTATTCAACAAAATTTGCAACAAAGTGAACGACTGATTCAACTCAATAAAATTGCAATTGCACAAATGAAATCGTTGACTGAGAATAAAACGATTAAGAAACTTAAATAATGCAACGCACTTTAAATTCATATAAAAAAATCCGAAAATCAAAGTTTTGAAAAAACGTATATATAAAATTTTCGCTCGTAAAACATTTTCATTAAATAGGTTTCTTCATTAAGCCTCAGCCGTTAACCAAAAAAGCAGCTATCAAACGAATTCAATAACTGCTTTTTAAAATGATAATTTATAAATTCCTAAGCCAAAGCTTGTTCTAAATCAGCTAAAATATCTTCAATATCTTCAACTCCAACGCTTAAACGTAAAAGTGAATCAACAACACCAACTTTTTCACGTTCTTCTTTTGGAATTGCTCCGTGAGTCATTGTTGCTGGATGATTGATCAAAGATTCAACACCACCAAGTGATTCAGCTAATGAAAACACTTTAAATGAAGAAGCAACTTTGAATGTGTTTTCAATGGTTTTGTCTTTTAAAACGATGGAAATCATTCCACCAAAATCACGCATGTGTTTTTTCGCAATTTCATGATTTGGATGTTCAGGAAAACCTGGCCAGTAAATTTTGTCAATTTTCGGGTGATTTTTTAAGTATTCAGCAACTTTTCTTCCGTTAAAACAATGTCTTTCCATTCTTAAATGCAAAGTTTTAATTCCACGAATTACTAAAAAACAATCCATCGGACCAGGATTTGCTCCAGTACTGTTTAAAATAAAATATAATTTTTCGTGAATTGCATCGTCGTTTGTGATTAAAGCTCCCATAACAACATCGCTGTGTCCACCTAAATATTTGGTTACAGAATGCATTACAATATCAGCTCCTAAATCCAACGGGTTTTGCAAATAAGGAGAAGCAAAAGTATTGTCAACAACCAATGTTAAATTATTTGCTTTTGAAATTTCTGCACAAGCAACAATATCAATAATTTGCATCGTAGGATTTGTTGGCGTTTCTGCCCAAATCATTTTTGTATTTGAATTGATGTATTTTTTGATGTTATTGGCATCAGTCAAATCGATGAAATGAAATTTAATTCCAAAAGCTTCATAAATTTTAGTGAAAATTCTGTAAGAACCACCGTATAAATCATCGCCAGTAATTACTTCATCACCAGGACGTAAAGTTTTCATTACAGCATCAGTTGCGCCCATTCCACTACTAAAACAAACACAATGTTTTCCGTTTTCTAAGGCAGCAATATTATCTTGTAAAGCTTCTCTCGTTGGGTTTTTCCCTCTCGCATAACCATAACCTTTATTTGTTCCAGGAGATTCTTGAACATAAGTTGATGTTTGAAAAATTGGAGTCATAATCGCTCCCGTTGTTGGATCAGGATGAACACCTGCGTGTATTGCTTTTGTACCGAATTTCATGAGTTCTTTTTTAGATTCACAAAAGTAAGGATTTTTTTTATTCTTTGATTACAGATTAGAAATTGCCAATTATTAATCATTCCCCGATACATTTTTGTCATTCCCCGATAATTTCATTGTTAATCAAAAAAGAATTTGTTACTTCGTTTTAATCAAAGTAGAGAAAAAAGAGTATTAATCTTTAAAACCAAAAATTATGCAAATCAATAAAAATATAGCCATCAGTGATTCTGGGTTTATCTTTAACCCATCTTCAGGCGATTCTTTTTCAACAAATAATGTTGGACTTGAAATTATCCGTTTGCTAAAAGAAAACAAAAGCAAAGATGAAATTATTACTGAAATAGTAACTAAATTTTCTACTGATGCTTCAACATTGGACAAAGATTTAGGAGATTTTTTCTTAATGTTACGTTCTTACCAATTACTTTCAGATAATGACTAAGCAGAAAATAACCGTAGCTGTTTCTGGACTCAATAATATTGATAGTCCTGGACCTGGAATTCCTGTTATTAGAGCATTAAAAGAAAGTGAATATTTTGATGTAAGAATAATTGGTTTATCCTATGAAAACTTAGAGCCAGGTTTGTATATGCGTGATTTAGTTGATAAATCATATTCCATTCCTTTGCCTTCCTCTGGAATTGCAAGTTTACTTGAACGCTTAAAATACATTCAAGAAATGGAAGGAATTCAAGTCATCATACCAAATTTTGATGCTGAATTACACAGTTTCATTAAATTAGCAAAGCAATTAAAAGATGATTTTGGAATTGAAACTTTTCTACCATCGCAAGAGCAATTTGAATCACGTCACAAATCTGTTTTATATGAATTTGGTGAAGAAAATGGGGTAAAAGTTCCTTTTAGTAAAATGATTTTCACAGCAAATGAAATCAACTCTTTGAAAACAGATTTTACGTATCCATTGGTTATTAAAGGAAAATATTACGATGCTTCAATTGCTGCAACGCCAGAACAAGCAGTAAATTATTTTCATAAAATTAGTGCAAAATGGGGTTTACCAATTATTGTACAAGAATTTGTCAGTGGAAACGAAGTAAATGTTACAGCAATTGGTGATGGAAAAGGAAATTGTATCGGAGCAGTTCCAATGCGAAAATTATACATCACCGACAAAGGAAAAGCTTGGGCTGGAGTTTCTTTAGATGACGAAAATTTGATTGAAATCACAAATCGCGTCATCAGCAATTCAAAATGGAAAGGCGGTTGCGAATTGGAATTCATCAAAACCAAAGACGGAGAATATTACCTTCTTGAAATGAATCCTCGCTTTCCTGCATGGGTTTACCTGGCGAAAGGTTGTGGTCAAAATCATCCGGAAGCTTTAGTTAGAATGGCCTTAGGAGAAGACGTAAAACCTTATGAAAGCTACGATGTAGGAAAATTATTTGTACGCTATTCTTTTGATCAAATCGTTGATTTAAAAGATTACGAAAAAATATCTACCATCGGCGAACTTTAAGATAGACATAAGAAAGCAAGACGTAAGATAATAGACTTTAATCGTCTTGAAAATAAAAAAATTGAGTATTAACATTGATTTAAGTCTAAAATCTTTAGTCTAAAATCTAATATCTAATAAAAAATGAGCAAATTATCCTATGAGAGACCATTTATTCAAAAATTGAATACTGGTAGTATGAATAAATTTGGAACAAAAACAGAATTTGCACCCGTTACACACCTTGATGGCGTTGCAGTGAGCAGATTAATAGAACAATATGGTTCACCTTGTTTTGTAATTTCTGAAAGGCAAATTCGTAAAAATGCGCAGAATGCAATTCGTGCTTTTAAAACACGTTACCCAAAAATACAATTCGCTTGGAGTTATAAAACGAATTATTTGAGTGCTGTTTGTAATATTTTTCATCAAGAAGGATCTTTGGCAGAAGTTGTTTCTATTTTTGAATACAAAAAAGCACTTCAAAATGGAGTTGAAGGAAGTAAAATAATTTTCAACGGTCCAGATAAATCAGAAGCAGATTTAACTTTAGCGATTGACAATAACTCTTTGATTCACATCGATCACTTTGATGAGTTATATTCTTTAGTAGGTATTATGGAAGGATCTTCCAAAAAAGCTCGAGTTGCAATTCGTGTAAACATGGATACTGGAATTTATCCAATGTGGGATCGCTTTGGATTTAATTACGAAAATGGTCAAGCTTGGAACGCAATTATTAAAATTCTAGCTCACAAAGAATTAGAATTAGTAGGCTTGCATTGTCACATTGGAACTTTCATGCTTTCAACTTCGGCTTATGCAACCGCAGCATATAAATTATGTGATTTAGCAGCAAATATTAAAGTGAAATATGGTCACGCAATTCAATATTTGGATTTAGGTGGAGGTTTTGCATCAACAAACACCTTGAAAGGTTCGTATTTACAAGGTGCTGATGTTGTTCCATCAATTGATGATTATGCAGAAGCAATTACTTCAACGATTTTAAATGCTAATTTTCATCAAGATGAATTACCTACAATAATCTTAGAATCAGGACGTTCACTAATTGATGATGCAGCATGGTTGATTGGCTCTGTTGTGGCAACAAAAAGATTGAGCGATGGGCGAAGAGCGACAATCATGGATTTTGGAGTAAATATTTTGTTTAATGCTTTTTGGTATGACTACAAAATCTCACCAGCACAAGAATTTACGCATCATACGGAAGATATGGTCATTTATGGTCCACTTTGTATGAATATTGATTGTATTAGAGAAAATATTAACTTGCCACTTTTAAACAAAGGAGATCAGGTTGTAGTTCATAAAGTTGGTGCCTACAACATGACTCAGTGGATGCAATTTATTCAAATGCGACCAAAAATTGTACTAATCGACATGGAGGGAAAAACGCATATTCTTCGTGAAAATGAGTCCTTGGAGACAATGATGGAATTGGAAAGAATGCCAGAACATTTGAAAAGTGTGAAGTAAATTTATAAATGTTAATTATGTTTTTTGAGGAAATTAGATTTCCCTCCTTGAGGAGGGATTAAGGGAGGTGATTAGGAAATAATATCATTCAACAAACTATTTAAAAGTGAAATCCTTTTCTTAATGTGTTTTTAAAATTAATCACCCTCCTCTATCCTCCCTCAAGGGAGGAGGTTTAAATCAAATTATAAAGGCTATTTTAAAGTCAAAAACTATAAAATTGAAAAAATAAATTTTAAAATGAAATACTGGATAAGCAGCATACTAAATACCTACAGTCAAATCTTTTTCTCTTTGAATAAGGTTTTGGCTGCTGTTATTTTGCTGATTACTTTTTTCACGCCTCATCTTGGTATTTCTGGTTTATGTGCAGTAATTTTAATTAATGGAATTGCACATTTAATTGGTGTAAATAGAAAATTGATAGAAGAAGGATTGTATGGATTCAATGCCTTACTTTTAGGTTTGTTTTTGGGTTTTGAATATCAATTTAATGCAGCATTTATTTTACTATTTGTTGTATCAATCGTGATGCTTTTGATAATATCTGTTTGGTTAAATGGCGTTTTCAGCAAGTATAAGTTGCCCTTTTTATCCATACCATTTATTATTACTTACAGTATTATTTCACTTTCATCTAGTAATTTTTCAAACATATTCTTAAACGAAGATCATGTTTATGTTATAAATCAATTGGCTGTAGAAAAACAATCATTGATTTTTCAAATAGTTCACTCCTTTGATGACCTCACTTTTCCAAAAATTGTAATGATTTACTTTAAGACTTTGGCTGGAACATTTTTTCAAACAAGTGTGTTGGCAGGAATGTTAGTCGCAGCGGGAATTTTATATTTTTCAAGGATTGCATTTTCACTTTCAATCATTGGATTTGTTTCGGCTTATGTTTTTTACTCAGCTTTTGGTGCAGATGTAAATGATCTGGATTTAAATTTAGTTGGATCGAACTTTATTTTTATGGCGATTGGTATAGGCTGTTTTTACATCATTCCAAACGCTTACAGTTACATTTCTGTCATCTGTTTAACGCCAATTTTAATGATGTTAATGATTTTTCTAAACAAAATAATGATCGTTTTTCAATTAAAATCATTCACACTTTCATTTTCAGTTATTATTTGTTTGTTTTTACTGTTTTTGCAGCAACGTTGGTTTCACAAATATTTACATTTGGTTACAATTCAATATTATTCTGCGGAAAAAACAATATATAAATACATCACATCCATTAATCGTTTCAAAAATGCACATTTAGCTAAAATAAATCTTCCTTTTTGGGGAGAATGGTTTGTTAGTCAAGGTTACAATGGCAAAATAACGCATTTGGGAGATTGGGGAAAAGCCTTAGATTTTGTGATAGTTGATGAATTAAAAGAAACGTATAAAAATTCTGGGACGCAGAAAGAAGATTTTTTCTGTTACAATAAACCTATTTTGGCTCCGCTTGACGGCTATGTTTATGATATTTTAAATACTGTTGACGAAAATGAAATTCATGGGGTAAACACAACAGAAAATTGGGGAAATACTGTGATTTTAAATCATTTAAATGGTGTTTTTTCGCAAATTAGTCACATCAAAAAAGATTCTTTTAAAGTTGCAATCGGCGAATATATCACAAAAGGAACAGTAATCGCAATGTGTGGAAATTCAGGGAGATCACCAGAACCACATATTCATTTTCAACTGCAATCTGAAGCGAAAATTGGCTCAAAAACAATAGAATATCCAATTTCTTACTTTATTGAAAGAGAAAAAAATGATTATAAATTAAAAATTTCCTCAGTCCCAAAAATTGATACAAATATCAGTAATGTAACGATTCATAATTTATTAAAAGAGAGTTTTGCTTTTCTGCCTGGTAAAAAAATCACTTTCAAAAAAGAAAATTCAAGCTTTTTTACAGAATGGGAAGTTTTCACGGATGAATTTAATCGAACTTATGTTTTTTGCCATGAAACAAAATCTATTGCTTATTTTGTTAATGACGGAACAATGTTTTATTTCTTCGATTTTGAAGGAGACAAAAAATCCTTACTGTTTTATTTTTACTTAGCTTCATACCGAGTTTTGTTAGGTTGTTACGAAAAAATTGAAGTTTCAGATTCTATCCCTTTGATTCATTTTAACAACAAAATGTTTCAGTGGATTCAAGATTTTATTGCGCCGTTTTATCGTTTTACAAAAGCGGAATATAAATCGTCTATTTCCAAAGTTGACAATCT
>CAMBRH010000134.1 GCA_945870115.1 Chitinophaga pinensis
TACTCCACTTTCACCATTTGGTTTTGGTATGCAATCAATTGTTGTTTGATTCGGACTACATTCATCCAAAGGATTTGAATTATTTGCAACTTCGACACCATCTGAAATAAAATCACCGTCGGTATCTGAATTAGTTGGATTTGTTCCGAGTGTTGTTTCTGTTTGATTATCTAAACCATCACCATCAGGATCACACGTTGCGAACAATGTATTTGGACTGCAAGCATCTAAGGGATTTGTTCCATTTGTAATTTCTATTCCGTCAGAAAAACCATCGCCATCAGAATCAGGATTATTTGGATTCGTTTGTGTAATAATTTCAGTTGAATTTAATAAACCATCGCCATCTGAATCGCATAAATTATTGTTGATATTTGGACTACAAGCATCCAAAGGATTTGAGCCAGAATTGATTTCTTGTCCATCTAAAATTCCATCTAAATCTGAATCAGGATTTCCAGGATTCGTTCCTGCAGCTTGTTCCGCACCATTTGTCAAATCATCATTGTCTGGATCACAAGATGGAAAACTTTGACTCGGATTGCAGGTATCCATAGGATCAGTTCCATTTCCAACCTCTATTCCATCATTTATTCCATCATTATCAGAATCTACATCTGTGGGGTCAGTTCCTAAAGTTGCTTCAATCACATCTGTTAATCCATCTCCATCTGTGTCAGGATTTACATCAGCTATAAAAACCGCTGTAACGATTGTTGCTGCTGTAATTAATATCCCATTTGTATCTTCTGCAATTGCTTGATTTAAGGTTCCAGATGTGTATTCCCAATGATCAAAAAGATATCCAGGATTTGCACTGGCATAAAGTAGATTTTCTATTCCTCCAAAGTAATTGGCATTCCAAGGATACGTATCTAATTCAACAGAATTTACTTGTACATTTCCAGAATTTACAGGAGAGACATTTACCTGAAATGGAAAAGGTCCTGTTAAGGAATAGCAATCAACCATTCCTGTGTTTAATTGAACACAACGCGTATTGATGAAATCCCTTAATTCTTGAACTTGCGCTTGCCATCCAGCATAAGTTCCTCCCCATTTTGCAATTTGACCATTCATTTCTGGTTCAATTTGGGTAATCATACTATCCAAAAGGAAATTCATGTAATCGCATGACAAATATGTGTTTAATAAATCGGCATAGCGATTAATGTAATATTG
Source organism: Chitinophaga pinensis (assembly GCA_945870115.1). Taxonomy (GTDB): domain Bacteria; phylum Bacteroidota; class Bacteroidia; order Flavobacteriales_D; family Crocinitomicaceae; genus M2408. Next base: position 1,183 of record CAMBRH010000134.1, read on the forward strand.
TTCAACAATTGGATTTTCATTCATTAATTTTTGTAAAATAATTGAATGTCCTTGGTCTCCAGGATTTGGTAAATTTTCAACATTACATGGATCTGCACTTGCAGTTTCATCAGGAATCCCAGTATAATTGATGTAATGCCCAAAACTTGCGTCCATATCCCACAAGGCATAACGCCATTTTTTGTGATTTCCTGTCGGATTAGTTCCTCTCCACCATGCAGTGTTCCAATTTAGCCAATCCATACAAACGATGTAGGAATTTAAAACAAAATAATCAACTAAGGAATTCCAATTGTATTTGCTGTCAACGTAATCAAAATTTGCCTGAACACCCATATTATTAGTTTGGATGTAATTCAACAATGCATCCCAATCAGGTTGAGCATTTGGTGTTCCGTATTCTTCCCAGGTTCCACCCCAAGTTTTTAGAAAATATAGATCCTCACTTGTTTGATCAAAGTAATAATCTGTAAAATCAGAATCATCTACTTTTTCACGGATATCATAAACGCCCCAATATTGTCCATTTAGGTATAAAATACATGGTTTCCATGTTCTTTCGTCCATTTTCATTCCTGCCTTTTGAGAAAGAGTATGAACAAATGCGTCGCGAATATGAGCGCCATCTTCTGCTGGATAATTATCGTTTGCTGCAGCTTTTATGATTAATTTTTGAAAATTATCTCTGTCCTTTTCTGGAAATATTTGGTGTTCAATATCGTCGTTATAACCAAACTGATCTCTCATGATATAATCAAAACCTCTTTGATCGTAAGCCCAAGAATCGTTTCCATGTTTATTGAATTCGCCTTCACCCTTTGAAATAAAAGAATTATCTGCTTCAAAATATTCAAAAAACCCTTGTGGTTCGATTGCATTATCTCCAAATTCAATTAATTGTGAAACTTCATCGGATGCGATTGAAATAACAGGAATTGTGTGATCTACATCTATAAAATAAGTAGATGATTCTGTAAAACTTGGTTCATCAGTACTAAAAGCAGCAGCTCTTAAAACTGTGGTTGATGGAATATTTATTGGTCCAGCATAAAGCGTTGAAGTTGCGCTAGGAGTTGAACCATTTGTTGTATAGCGTATCGTTGCACTCGCATTTGAACACGAAATTGAAACTGTTTGACTTCCAACATAAAATCCAGAGGCTAAAGAAAAAACTGGTGTTGGGGTATAAAAATTAATTGCACCTGCGTTGGGAGAGTTTGGAGTTGGATTTAAGAATAATTTCCAAGTTGCTGCTCCATCAGTTGCTCTTCCAATAGAATGATCTTGCTTTGTAAAATGTACAATTTTTAAAGAATCGACATTTGCGCCCAAATTATTTGCGAGAATAATCCATTCTTTTTCCGTTTGTGTTAATTTAAAATTTGGATGCAATTCTGCTCCCGCAATAGTATTTTTTCCTGAACAATAAACCATTAAATAACCATTTGCTGGAATAATCCCTGAGGGAATTTGCCATTTAGTCATGTTGGAAGATTTATCTGATAAATGGAATCCAGTTAAATTTACAGGAGCTGCAGAAGTATTGTAAAGTTCCACCCAATCATCTCGATCTCCAAAAGAATGCATTGGACCGCTAATATTTGAACATGAATATTCATTTATAACAACTTGTGAAAATATATTCCAAGAGGACATAAATAAGCAAAATATGAAGAGATTTTTTGTAAGCATTAAAATATAGTTTAACTTAATAACGTAAACTTTGTTAAAAAGGTTTGAAAAAAAGTGTCTTAATTATTGGAATCCTATTATTAATTAAAATAAACGGAATCAATGTAAAAAACAAATAATTAAATCTTAATGCAAATATAGTTATTATTAAAGAATTATCCCTGTGCTTTTTTTCAAAGTAATTTTAATATATGTTCCAAATTTCTCTGTTAATTTGTAGAATTCTTCTTTACTAGTTTTTAATTACCAATTTCATCATCTATCCTTGGTATTCCCATTGTTTTTTGATGAATTTCTGGTTCAATTGAAGGTTCTCCAAGTACCTTAACGTCACCTTTAACTGTTGTTGTTTCAACTGTTTTTTTAGGATATTTTTTAGTTTGCTTTTTTGTTTGAATTAATGTGTCAGAAGAAATAACAGCTTCTCCAAGTTCAGTTACTTGTAGTGAATTATCAGGCTCGCATTTTTTAATGGTATCATTTTTAGTTTTGACAATTTCTCCCACGGTATGATTTTGATTATTATTTTCAGAACATGAAAATAAAAATGAACCAAAAACTAAATACAATGCAAATGCGAATTTTTGTGTTCTCGTAATATTTATAAATGAAGGTAAAATTGTTGTTTTAGTTTGCTCTAATTGACTAGATTCAAATCTTCCACAGACTTTTTCCGTAGTTTCTCTAAAAAATGCATGCACCTCTTCTTTCGTTTTTTTAGAAAAATCAACAACTGTTTTAGTACATTTTAAACAAAAACGACCCTGTTCTTCTGGAAGCATTTTATCCCAGTTTTCATTACATGGTTTTGGCACAGATATTTTCATAATTGCTGATTTTTTCATTCATACAAATAAACGCATAAAAAGTTCAAAAAGTATTAAAATTTAATTTTTAAACTATATTTACAGAAATTTTAAAACATATTATTATGAAAAAACAAACATTATTATTTGCTGCACTTTTATTTTCCGCGCTTGCATCAGCACAATTTACATTTAGTGTAAATCCAGGAGCGACTTTAAACAGTGCAGGTTTTGGTTATAAAGTTCAAAAATTTGTTCCTTATTTGGGACTACAAATGTTTAGAATGAATGGTGAAATTGTAGACACTGGAAAAGAAAACGATGTTAATACTGGAAATATCGTTGATTATACAGATACTTATACAGCCAAATTAAATATTTTTTTACCAACTTTAGGGGTAAAATATTTTTTTATTGAGCGAAATAAAATCAAGGCGTATGGTAATTTAAATTTTTCTAAATCTTTCCTAAGTGGTGAAGTGAATGACAGTACAGACCCGTTTCAAGATATTGACGACGATGTTCAAGAAATCTTAAAAGAAACTAAATTTTTTAATACTCAAATTGGTTTTGGAACAGAATATTTCTTTGATGATAATTTCAGCATTGGTGGAGAGTTTGGCTTAAATTTGATGCGTTTTAAATCACGAGATACGTACACAGGTACAGTTTTTGATCCAAACACAGGAAATAGTGTTGATTATTTAGGAGAAACAAATTTCAAAGCAAATTTTAATCCTACTTATGCGAAATTTTCTTTGAATTTTTACTTCGGAAAATAAAAAAAGGGTTTTAAAAACTAAAATTTAATTTAAAAAATCTTTATAATTTTGGCAGTTTACACCTATGAATTTCAATTTGTGTAATTCAGATTCTAATTTTGGTGTAAACTGCTTTTTTAAGAAAATAATTTGATTGTCATAATCTCCGAAAAACAATAATTTCTCACTGTCTTTTTGTTTTTTGATTTCTTTGGCAATTTTATCATATTCACCTTTTATTTCAGCTAAATCCTCTTGATCTAAAATAATTTTTTTAGTTGAAACGCTTTTTCCATTTACTTTTGTCGTTTGGATTTCATAAATATCTTCTGAATCTAAGCCTGTCATTTCTAAGAAGCGAATTAAATCTTCGTCAGAACCAGAAAAATCTAAACTAGGTAACAAATTTTCTTCTATTTTTTCTGAATTTTCTTGTTCTATTCTTTCAATTTCACTTGCTAAAGCTTCAAATTTATTCTGAATCAAAGTATATACTACTTTTAAGGCCTTATTATTCATGATTTCTGAATAGATTTTTGGGTGTTTTTCCTTTGCATAATCCAAATACCAAGCAATAAAAAGTTGAAACTCATAGTAAGCAACTAAATCACTTTTTGACTCCGAAAAATAGTCAGACCAAGCATCTTTATCGTCTTTTTGATATTTGTTTGCATAATAATCATACAATTCAAAAACGGCTAAATCTCCAAAATAATAGGCTGAAAATTCTTCAAGTAAACCATAAATTCCTAATTGAACTGACATGACTTCATTTTGTTTGCTATCATTCAAACCTTTAATGTGTCCCAAACCAGGCAAGTCACTTTTCCCACCAACATATAATCCGTAACGAAAAATACTATCTTGTAAACCTTTACGCACAAACTTATTTAATTCTTTTGAATTGTAAACTTCAGTAAAAGGCACGTGAATTCTGATACCATTTTCAATAAAATAAGTGTGACCACCTTTCTCAGTTTGATTATATCCATGTAACAATTCGTGAATTACAGTGCTATAACTTTTAATCAAATCTTTTTCAGTTTTCCCGTCAACGTATTCGTTAAAAACAAATTTAGTATCTGATTTCCAAATCTCTTGCGTTGTTTTTGAATTATATTTTGTAGCTAATTGTGTGTAAAATTGCTTGCGGCTTTCTTTGGAATTATATGATTTTTCAACTTGAGAAAAAGTTAAAAAAGAAAAAAACGAGAAAATAAGGATGATAGTTTTCATGGAATGAATATTTTATCAAATATCGACATTAAAAAGCGATAAAAAAATACGTCATTTGACTAAAAAAGAATTGAAAATATTAATTTTTTTCACGTTTATTTCTATTATTTAACAATGTTCCAACCCAAGAGTATCGAATAAAATATTCGTAAGTTAATAAACAAAAACTTAATCCTAAAATATAAGTTATCAAAAATTTTAAATAGACAGAAATATCAATTGGAATAAAAACAAGTTGAATGAGCATAGCAACAGGAAGAAAAGAAATGTAAATCCAATAATTTGCATCTGATAAATAAACAACTTTTTTTCTAGACTTAGCAGAAAATTGTTTGAATCCTGACCAAATTGCTAATGCTAAAAAATAAGTAGCTATCATGTGCAGAACAATAGCTATAAATTTTATTAGCTTGTAATTGGGATTAGATTTATGTTCAAAAACTAATTGAGGGAAAATTGCAACAACACCTATAATTATTCCAATCCAAATTAATTTTCTCCAAATTGCATTTAATTTATTTTCGATTGTAACTGATGAAAAAAGAATTAGCCCCATAAAAAAGAAAATATAATAATGCACCAAAGTTGGTAACTCAGGAATTAATGTCAAAGGATTATCAACTAGCCACCTTTTCATGAAAAACATTGCTATAACTGATATCAAAATTGGGATAAAAATAAAAACCCAGATTGAAATTTTTTCTAGCAAAAACTGTACAATTGATAACTTTTTATAGATAAAAAATGTGAAAATATAAAAGTAAATAAGGTAATACAAAAACCACAAATGACCTGTTGGGAAAAAATTTTCCAGTCCCATTTTTAAACCTTTTAAATAAGCTGTTTTTAGTCCATCATAACTAAACCAATCAAAAGAATCATAATCACTTAAATGAAAATAGGCTAAAACTATAGGCATAAAAAGAATTAATGCTAAGAAAAATGGTACCACGATTTTCTTAAAACGATTCTGAATGATTTCAACAAATGATTTCTTTTTGAGCTGCATAGCGAACATAAATCCTGTTAAAATGAAAAACAATTCCATTAAGAATAAATGACCTTCAAAAATCGTAAAATCAAAAAGATAAGAACCTTTATCGTCAAATGGCCACATGGAAGAATAAGTTATCATATATGGAACTGCTGCATGTATCATGCAGCGCATTAGATTTCCAAAAACTTTTATGTTGTCAACAAAAATTAGTCTATTCATTTTACGGAATTATGTATGCTTTTAAAAAGAAAAACTTGTATCAAAATAAAAATTCCATGTAAAATTGTGTGACTTAACAAAATTTCGAAAAGCAAATTTTTATAAGGAAAATTTAACAAAATGCAAGGAGGAATAAAAATACTTGAAAAAGACCAAATCAATGCACCAGTTTTATTTCCATCAGATAAAATTCCTAATCCTATTGTTCCAATAAAAATCATGCAAAATAAAATTGACTTCCAAAAAATAGTTGTTTCTTTTTCTAAATAAATAAAAAATAACAAATAAACAAACAAAAGAAGTGCTCCAGAAAGAAGCATAAATGTTGACACTTCCAGCTCTTTATTTTGTTTTTTGAATCTTAATTTCGATTTAAATAATTGAAAAAATGGTACATTACTAATTAAGATTGGATTAAAAGATTTTATTGGATCATTTATTCCGTATTTTATAGGGATTTCTGTAATTTCTTTCTGAAAAGTTCCAAATAATTTATCCCAAAAAATGAATGTCCCACCAAAATTTTTATCTCTATAAGGTTCATTTTGACCATGATGGACACGATGATGCGCAGGCGTTATTAAAATGTATTCTAACCATCCACTTTTTTTTATCAAATGGTTATGATTATAAAATTGAACAAAATAGTGAATTGATGAAACTGCAACAAATAGTTCGACTGGAAAACCAATAAAAGCTAAAACAATGAAATAAGGAATTGAACTCAAGGAAGAATACCAAGAATTTCGAATACCAAGAGATAAGCTATAATGTTCACCTTCATGATGAACAACATGCACGCTCCATAATATTTTAAAAAAATGATGTGTTCTATGTAGCCAATAGAATAAGAAGTCCCAAAGTATAAATGCAATAAAAAATTGAAACCAATAAGGTGTTTCATCAAGTAAATCAAAACTCAAATTACTAGAAATATAAAAAAATGTAGCAACTTCTAAACCTCTTAAAATCCACATCAAAATATGTCCTGAATTTAAATTCAAAATCAATTCTTTCCAAGGTAAATTTTCTTTTAAGTGAAATTTAATTATGAATGCTTCAACAATTACAAAAAATAAGAGTAAAAAATTTCCAATTACCATTCCATAATTTTCCATGATCTACTTTCTTTATTAATATTTTAGAAGAATCCCTCCGATTGAGAAACCAGCGGATGTACCAATTAGGAAAAGGGTATCACCTCTATTAATTTGTCCATTTTCAATGCTCTTAGCTAGAGTTAGTGGAATTGATGCTGCAACACAATTTCCATAGTTCAACAAGGTATGTTGCATTTGATTTTCTTTGAATAAATACATGTTTTGAAAAATGTTCAAGCTCATTTTGGAAGCTGAATGTGGTATTATAAAGTCTATATCATTGATGTTACTCGCTTGATCAGAAAAAAAAGATTCAATGAACTCTGGTAATTTGTATTTTCCTAAACGCAAAAGATTTTTACCTTGCATTTGAAAAGAATACATTTTTTCGTTATATGGATTATCTTTGAAATAATTGACAATTCCGCCACCTTCAATCATGGTAAAATATGTTCCTTCAGAATAGGTTTTTTGAAGTCCTTTATAGTATTTTGAATCAGATTTTTCATCAAATGTCACTATAACAGCAGCTGCAGCATCACCAAATAATGTTATTGTTTCCCAGTTTGTAGAGTCTAAACCTTTAGAGGCGATTTCTGATGAAACTATTAGAATATTTTTCATTTGTTTTCCATCTAATATACGAGCAGCGAAATCCATTGCAGTAATAAAACTCAAACAAGTACTGTCTATATCAATTGCTGAAAAATCAAACTTTTTACCGTCTTGCATTTGTTCTTTTATCACACTTGCTTGGTTGGGAATAACATAATCATGTGTGCCACCAGCTGAAAT
>CAMBRH010000135.1 GCA_945870115.1 Chitinophaga pinensis
CCAGTTTGAGTAAAATTCCCTAAAGTAAAACCAAAACCTAAAGAACCCGTACTATCTGAAACTTCCTCTGTTAATTTTAAAATGTCATTTCCAAAATAAGAACTAAAAAATAATTTATTATTTTTATTAATGCTTATGTGTAATTTGGCGTTTAAGTCATAAAAATAAAATGGAATGTCTTGTCCCACGGCTTTTAGAACTTTGTCAATGTATGACCTCCTTCCAGAAATCATTAATGAAACCTTATCTTTGAAAATTGGGATTTCTAAAGTTAAACGCGATGATAACATTCCAATTCCACCTGTTCCATGAAATTTTGTTTTGTCACCATCTATTGTTCTAATATCAGTAATGGAAGACAATCTTCCGCTATAATTTGATGGAAAACCACCTTTATAGATTGTCATTTCTTTGATTACGTCAGGATTGAAAACCGAAAAGAAACCAAATAAATGTCCTGGATTGTAAACTGTTGCTTCATCCACTAAAATTAAATTTTGATCTCCATCTCCTCCTCGAACAAAGAAATTTGTACCACCTTCTGAACCTCGATTGATTCCAGGTAAAAGTTGTGCCACTTTTAAAACATCCGTTTCTCCGCCAATTGCAGGCAATTCTTTTGCTTTATTGATGTCAAGTCTGAAGACTGAAACTTCTGTGTTTTCAATTAATTCTTCACCAGTTGATTTTTTTGCTGTAACCGTTATTTCTTGAATGTTCTTGACTTTTGTAATCAAAAAATCCTGCTGAATGTTGGACACTGCAGCAATTTCAATTGTTGTTAGGGGATAATCAGTAGAATTAATTTGAACTGTATATTTATCTTTTACTGGAACTTGAATTGAAAAAAAACCATATTCATTGGTTAAAACTCCTTTTTTAATTTCAGGAATATACACTTTTGAATAAAGTAAAACCTCTTGACTTTCAACATCTTTTAAGTAGCCAGAAATTGTTATTTCTTCTTGAGCAAAATAAACTGCTGGAAGAAAAAAGAATAAAATTATTAGATTTTTCATTAATAAAATTTACTAAAAATAATTACGGCACAAAAAACACTCAAAAAACCAAGTAAAAAACCGTAATAAACTTGTTTTAATGTATGTTTGTTTAGGATTAATCTGGCTGACATGATTAATCCAGAAATAATTACTGCAATAACGATAATTTCAAAAGAATATTCTACTTGATTATTAAAATAAGCCATTAAAAACCCAACTAACATTCCCGCTCCAATTCCATGAAGGCTAATTTTAGTATATTTATTGATGAATCCAGCTAAGGAAATTCCAACAAAACCTCCCCAAGGTAGCGCGTAAATTGAAGATGGCAAAATATGATTTGGTGCTTTGACTAATAAAAACAAGGCTAAAATCAAGCAATAAATTGCTGTTATTGCTAAAGGTATAAAACGTTCTTTTTGATTATCAACTTCAATTGTTGAAATTGCTTTTGAACGCATCAATAAAATTAAAGTAATTCCTGGTGCCAAAAGAGAAAAAATTGTGAACATTGAAATTACTGCGAATTTATGTCCTTCATCCATCCAAAAAAGAGTATCATTTTGAAAATAACTTTGTTCCACGGATGGAATAAACATGGCAATTAACAAAGCATAAATCGGCATTAACAAAGGCAAAAACAACCAAGAAATTACGTGAGCAACATTTTTCATAGTAGAAATTATAATTCTTTTCTCAGACGTGCAACAGGAATATTTAATTGTTCTCGGTATTTAGCGACAGTTCTACGAGCAATATTGTATCCTTTATCGTTCAATAAAACCGCCAAACGATCATCAGTTAACGGTCGGTCTTTTAATTCTCCTTCAATTGCTTCAGATAAAATTTTCTTAACTTCTCTTGTCGAAACTTCTTCTCCACTATCTGTTGACAATGATTCTGAGAAAAAATATTTTAAAGAAAAAACACCATAACTTGTTTGAACGTATTTACTATTTGCAACACGGGAAACAGTTGAAATATCTAAGCCAACCATATCAGCAATATCTTTTAAAATCATTGGACGAAGATTTGTTTCATCACCTGTTAAAAAATATTCTTTTTGGTAATTCATAATCGCATCCATCGTGAAAAGCAAGGTGTTTTGACGTTGTTTAATTGCGTCAATAAACCACTTTGCATTTTCCAATTTTTGTCTTACAAAAGTTACTGCTTCTTTATCTGATTTAGAAGTTTTTGCTCCTTCTGAATAAGATCGAAGCATGTTTTCATAATCTCTGCTGACTTTTAATTCTGGAGAATTTCTTCCATTGATTGTTAATTCTAATTGGTTTTCAAACTCAACAATCTGAAAATCTGGAATTACTTGTTGCATTGATTTTGCAGCTTCTTTCATCGAACCACCTGGTTTTGGATTTAAGCGAATTATTTCATCAATTGCTTGTTTTAAATCTTCATCAGCAATTTCTAGTTTCTTTTGAATTTTATCGTAATGCTTTTTAGTAAATTCTTCAAAATGATCTTGTAGAATTTTTTTAGCCGTAAATAAAGTAATATTTCCTTCTTGCTTGCGTTGAATTTGAAGTAACAAGCATTCTCTCAAATCCCTTGCACCAATTCCAGCTGGATCTAATTCTTGCACCAAAGAAAGCACTTCTTCAACCTGTTTTTCAGTGACAATTACATTCGCTGAAAAAGCTAAATCATCCACAATTGCTTCAACTTCTCGGTTTAAATAACCAGATTCATCTAAATTCCCAATAATTGTATCTGCAATTAGAAATTGATCATCGTCCAAATCCAATAAATGTAATTGTTCAGTCAATTTTTCTTGAAAAGATTGTTCACCAGAAAGCGGAATTACTCGCTCTTCATCGTCTTTACTTGTATTGTTATTTTGGGTTTTGTAATCAGGTGTGTCGTCATCAAAATAATCTGAAATATCAAAATCTTCGTTTGAATCGTCGTTGTTATCGTCTTGAAATTCATCATTTTCATTGTCACCAAAATCCTCTTCATCAACCGATTCGTCGCCTTCCTCTAATGCTGGATTTTCTTCTATTTCTTGTTTGATGCGCTGATCTAACTCCATCGTTGGAACTTGCAACAATTTCATCAACTGAATTTGTTGTGGAGAAAGTCTTTGTTCAAGTTTTTGAGCTAAATATTGTTTTAGTGCCATAGTACGCAAATATAGAAAATAAATTTTAAGAATTTAAAAATATTTTCAAAACACATCTAGACATAGTTTTTTAATTTTCTATACCTAGAAATTAATCTCAATTATTAATATTTAAATTAGATTTTAAAACTCAGCGTTTTTTGGAGTTCTTGGAAAAGGAATTACGTCGCGAATATTTGACATTCCTGTAACAAACATAACCATTCTTTCAAATCCTAAACCAAAACCTGCATGAGGAACTGTTCCAAATTTACGTGTTTCCAAATACCAAGATAATTCTTCTTCGTGGATATTGAAATCAACTAATTTTTGTTTTAAAACATCCAATCTTTCTTCCCTTTGAGATCCACCAATCATTTCACCTATTCCTGGAAATAAAATATCCATTGCTGCAACTGTTTGTTTTCCAGCTTCACAATTATCATTTTGACGCATGTAAAAAGCCTTGAATGATGCTGGATAATCTGTAATGATTACTGGACGTTTGAATTCTTTTTCAACCAAATAACGTTCGTGTTCTGATTGTAAATCTGTCCCCCAATTTACGTCGTATTTGAATTTTTTCTTTTTATAATGATTTGAATTTACTAAAATTTCAATTGCTTCCGTATAAGTAATTCGTTTGAAATCATTTTGAGTAACAAAAGTTAAACGTTCAATTAAAGTCATTTCTGCTCTTTCATTTACAGGTTTTGAACTTTGTTCAGCTGCTTCTCTTTCTGACAAAAATTTCAAATCATCTGCAAAATTATCCATGATGTAATTGCAAATGTATTTTAGCATTTCTTCGGCTAAATCCATGTTGTCAACAATGTCATTGAAAGCCACTTCAGGTTCAATCATCCAAAATTCAGCTAAATGACGTGAAGTATTTGAATTTTCTGCTCTAAATGTTGGTCCGAAAGTATAAACTTGACCCAAAGCTAAGGCTCCAAGTTCTGCTTCTAATTGTCCAGAAACAGTTAAATTAACTTGTTTTCCGAAAAAATCTTCTGAAAAATCTACGGTTCCATCTTCATTTAAAGGTGGATTTTTTGGGTCTAAAGTTGAAACACGAAACATTTCGCCCGCACCTTCAGCATCTGATCCAGTAATGATTGGCGTATGTAAATAGTAAAAACCTTTATCGTTGAAAAATTTATGAATAGCAAAGGAAACTCCGTGACGAATTCTAAAAACTGCTCCAAAAACATTTGTTCTAAAACGTAAATGAGCTTGTTCTCTCAAGAATTCCAAACTGTGTTTCTTTGGTTGCATCACCGTTTTTTGAACATCATCAGGATTTGCTTCCCCAATAATTTCTATTTCAGAAACTTGTAATTCAATGGATTGTCCAGCGCCTTGAGATTCAACCAAAGTTCCAGTTAAACCAACAGAAGCTCCAGTTGTGATTTTCTTTAAAACCGCTTCATCAAAACTTTCAAAATCGACAACTGCCTGGATATTATTAATCGTAGAACCATCATTTATTTGAATAAATCGGTTACTTCTAAAAGCTCTAACCCAGCCTTTAACAATGATTTTATCTCCAACTTGAGATGATTTTAATACCTCTGCAATTTTAATTCTTTTCATTTTGTGCTTTTCTAAAAATTTTAAGACACAAAGTTAATGAAATATTTGAAGTTAGGAAACATTGAATTTTTGAATTGTTTTAGATTTTGAACCTTTTTTTTATTTGTTTGTACAACAATTTATGAAATTAATCACGCTCATATTGTTAACATTTTATTTAAATTTATTTTGCTTTTCCCAAGAAAGTTCTATTGACTTTCAAATAATTGATATTAGTGAGAAAATAAAGGAAATTGAAATAAAAGAAAGTTTGAAAGATACTTCAATAAAGGTTTTTTGTTACAAAAATGATGGTACAGGACTTCAACCAATTATTGACAAAAATTTTGGATTTACTAAGATACCTATACAATTTAATATAAGTGTAAAAACTGAAAGTGAATACATGCGAGAAAGACAAGAATTTGATCAATCAATTATTGTTTTTAAGAGGAATGATAGTATTGTTAAAATTAGAATTCCTGATAAATCTGGGAGGGGAATAACTCTACCCTCAGAATTTTATTTTGAAAAAAATAAATTAATTTTTGCAAAAGAAAATTTTTGGGAGATGTCAAGAATGGGTTCTTGTGGAGAAATGTTAGTCGAAAATAAATATTATGTTTTTGAAAACAAATTATTTTTACAAATAACAAAAGAACAAGAATTTAACTGTTATCAAAACACATTTGATTTTGAAAATTTAATTAAAAGTCTAAATAATTACTTAAACTTGTTGAATTTTAATCAATTAGAAGTTAAACTATAAAAAAACATGAAGAAAATACATTTAATCATCGCAACAATTATCATCTTTTCAAATTTTGGTTTCTCAAAAGAATTAAAAGAAAGTTTACCAAATTATACTATTGTTTCAGAAAAATTTGATTCTAAAATTCCAATTAACAAATATGTTTTTGAAGGAAAAATTATAGATAAAAACACCCAAGAAATTCTTAAAAACATCGATATTTTTTACGGAGAAAACGAAAAAGAGAAAGTTCTTTCAAAAAATGGTTTTTTTAAACTTACATTAAACTTGGATAAACAACAAATACTTTTCAGAACGACAGATTTGCATCGAACTGATATTTATGGTTTGAATGCAAAATCTCAACATAGAATGAATGTAATTATTTACATAGATCGAGACGAAGAAAGATTTATAAAAATGACTGAAAAGCCAGTACTTTATGCTTACAATCCAAGAGATTTAGATTTATTAATTAATTTAAAAGCAAATGGAAAACTAAAATTCACTTATCCACAAATTTCTGAGACAAATTCTTGGGAAATGAAATTAAAAAACAATCATTTTATGGATCAAAAAGGAAATGAATATCCTTATCTTTTTTGGGATTCTGAACAAAAAGACATCAATATTTCAAAAAGTGAAAATAATTTGTCTGGAGCAATTTTGCGAAAAGAAAATGTTGTTACATATTTAGATTCTGTTTTGTCAGAAGTTGGATTTAATTCGCAAGAAAAAACAGATTTCATTACGTATTGGGGACCAAGATTGGTTCAAACAGAATTTTGCTTTGTTCAATTTCAAACGCAACATGAATGTTCACAATTTGCTGAATACGAAATTTCGCCAAAACCTGATAACTTTAACCGTTTGTATATTCTTTTTTCTGGCTTTGAGTATTTTCCCACAAATTTTTCTGTAACTTCACAAAAACTTCTACCATTTAAAAGACAAGATTTCAATTTATTAGAATGGGGTGGAGTTGAAGTAAATAATGAAACTATAAATCAAAATTTATAAAATGAAAAAAATAATCTATTTATTTTTCCTGCTTTTTTCAAGTTTTTCTTTTTCAAAAGAGTTGATGCCTGAAAGAGCACCTTTTGAAATAATTTCAGATACTTATGAATCGGGAATTACAAAAGGAAGATGCATTATCGAAGGAACAATTTATGATGCCGAAACAAATAAAATTTTAACTGATGTAACTATTTTGTCTGGCACAAAAAAATATCAAAATGATAAAACTGGTAAGTTTAAATTTTCTCAAAAAATAAGTGTGAAATATTTAAATTTTAGTAGGATTTTTTACACAGATTCTTATATCGAAGATTATGCTTTCAAATCAAAACACCGAATAAAAGTAAATATTTATTTGCAAAATCAGCAAAGTGAAAGACATTTTAATGTCAAAAAGCCAGTTATTTATTGTTATTCAGATAAAGATTTAGATTTTCGATTTCAACTAAAACCAAAAGGTGATTTGATATTTCATTATCCAAAATTATTTGTAGGTGAAGAAATGATTAATCCATATGGCCAAACAAAACCAACTTATACGTGGAACATGAGTTTGAAAAATAATAAATTGTTCGAAAATGACACTACTGAACTGCCTTATTTATTTTGGGAAAGTCGACAAACTGGAATTACATTTGATAAAACTTCAAATAATGAATTTAAAGGAAGCTTAGTTTGGAAAAAAAATTTAGTAGATTATTTAGATTCAACTTTAACCGAAATAGGTTTTAATTCCCAAGAAAAAACTGATTTTATTACTTTTTGGGGTCCTCAAATGTGGGAATATAATTATTATTTCATTCAATTTCTTCAAGATGAAGAATGTCAAAAATTTGCAAATTATGAAATTGAGCCAAAACCTCAAAAAGTAAATCGAATTTACATGCTATTTCATGGTTCAGATAAATACCCTTATGATTTTAAATATCAAAAACAAGTTGTAAAACCACTTATTAGAAAAGGTTTTTATTTGCTTGATTGGGGAGGAATTGATTTAACTGAAAGTGAACAAATTATTATCGAAAATTAAAATTTACAATTATGAACAAAATTATCTCAACACTATTTATCGTCCTTAGTTTTTTAACTTTCTCCAGAGAAAAGCAATTTGATAAAGGAAAGGAAAGTGGAATTTTTACGCAAGTTTCCGTGATTTCTGATTCCTTAGATTTATCAATTCCTGAAGGAAAATGCATCGTTTTTGGAAAGGTTTATTTTGAAGTTGAACCAGAACCATATTCATCTGAATTTTTAATTTGCGACAAAACACACACTGCATTTTATAAAAATGACAATAATAAATTCAAAAAAATAAATTCTGATGGAACATTTGAAGCCATAATTGATACTTCGATTCAATTTTTCTTGTTTAAAGATAAATTAAGTGAAACAGAAATTTCTTTTTTGAATGAGATTTATTTTGAAAATTTTAAATTTCAAAGTCAACACAAAGTTGAAATTGCTGTATATCTTCCATTAAAAAGTAAACAATATCAAATTACAGTTGACAAACCAGTTATTTATGCATACTCTGAAAAAGCACTTGATTTTATACTAAACTTAAAACCTCAAGGAGAATTAACGTTCACCTATCCAAAACTTTCTGCTGATAATTCTTGGATAATGAAAACAGGAGAAAATGGAAATTTAATAGCAGAAAATGGTGCTGAATTTCCTTATTTATTTTGGGAGGCCAAACAAGATGCTTCAAGTTTAGATTTAACTAAAACAAGTTCAAATGAGATAGTTGCTGGAAAAGATTTGGTTTCTTACTGTGAAAAAGAATTAACGAAACTTGGATTCAACGCAAAAGAAAAAACGGATTTTATTACTTATTGGTGTCCAAAATTCATTGAATCTAAAATGGTGCAAGTTCAATTTTTTGTTGACGACAATTGTTCTGTTATTGGAGAATTGAACATTAGCCCAAAACCAAATAACTTGAGAAGAATTTATGTTTTATTTAAATCAAATCCTATAATTTTTCCAAACGTTATTTCAATTCCCTTAAATGTAAAACCTTTTGACAGAAATGGCTTCACAGTTTTAGAATGGGGAGGAAGTGAAATTAAATCGCTTGAAGCGAATGAATTATAAATGTTTAAAAACAAAACAATGCTGAATTCAAGTCACAAATGCAACTTCTGAGTTAAACAATAAATTTTCCATTACAAATATAGGATTTTCGTAATTATATCGTTTACGTGGTCGATTATTTATTTTAGTTTGTATCTCCATTATTCTTTTTTCAGTGAGTTCAGAAA
>CAMBRH010000136.1 GCA_945870115.1 Chitinophaga pinensis
TGGAAGTTGTGCGCATGGAAACTGTTGAAGGAACACCTGATCCATTCGACATTGTGTTTGATATGGGAGAAGGAAAAGCCAAGAAAAAAGTACTTTTTGATAAACCAGATATTGAAGAAAGCAATGCCATAAAAGATGAACTTTTTTCATTTTACGAAGCAATTTCTCAAAACAAAACGCCAAGAGTAAGTATCGAAGATGGATATTTGGCTTTGAAAGTTGCAACACAAATTTTAGATAAAGTAAAAGAATCTAAAATCACATTTTAATTAATTGTCTGAATTATAGCTTATTTTCTAATTGACTTTCTCAAAGTCAAAATAAGTCGCTATAAAAACAATATTTCAGAAAATTGAACGTTTTATATTTCACTTATGACTAAACTAATTCCATATTCTTTTTTGATTTTTCTATTTTTCACTTCCTGTGTTAAAAATAATCCAGATCCAGCGTGGATTGAAATTACGAAATGGGATTTAGTGGAAAATCCAAATTTAGGAACTGAAAAAGAACTTTCTCATAATTTTAGTGATGTTTATATTACGGTTGATGACAACGTTTTAGGAATTTTTGAATTGCCAATTAAATTACCAATTTTACAAGAAGGAAATCATAAAATCACCCTTTATCCAGTTGTTTTAAACAATGGAATTTCTGCTTCAAAGAAAATTTATCCTTTTTGTGATACCTATATTGTCAACGTAAATTTAGTCAAAAACGAAACGGTAACGATAAATCCAGTAACCAAATATTCTGATGGAGTTGATTTTTGGATTGAAGATTTTGAAGACGCAAGCACGAAAATAATTGACGATGTGAGTTCCACTTCAAATTTAACAAGAGGTTCAGATCCATTGATTTTGACGTATGGAAATTATTATGGTCATGTTCATTTAAACGGAGCAGATTCACTTTGGAAAGGATTAACCAATTCAGGTTTGGATTTGCCAAAAAGTGGGGCAGAAGTTTACCTTGAAATCGATTACATGAATACAAATAGTGTTTTGACAGGCGTAATCTCTTACGATGCAAACGGATTTAAAGACAATCCGTATATTCAGCTTAATCCGCAAGATGCGTCAACTATGCATTGGAAAAAAATCTACATTGAATTGAAAGAAATCGTTTCTTATTCTACTTCAGCTTTTAAATTTGAACATTATTTAACGACAATTTTAGACGCAGGAAAATCTGAATCAGACGTTTACATTGATAACATTAAAATTGTCCATTTTTAAGAAATGATTGTCTCTTTTCGTTCATATTTCCTTTTTCTAATTGATTTAATCTCAGCGACTTTGTCGTGGGGTTTTTTCTTTTATTTTAGAAAAGTGAGTATTGAACACACTGATTTTGAGGCTACTGAATCTTTTTATTGGGGAATCATTTTAATTCCAATTTTCTGGACAGTTTTATATCTTTTGCAAGGAACCTATGTTGATGTGAAAAGATTGTACCGTATTAAAACCTTAAATTTAACATTTCAAGCAACATTTGTTGGAACATTAATTTTGTTTTTCGCCTTACTTTTAGATGATTCAATCAAAGGTTATCAAGTGTATTACAACTCTGTGATGAGTTTATTTATCATTCATTTTTTTGTAACGTTTATTCCAAGAATCATTTTTACAAGTATTCAGGTTTACCGCATTCAGAAAAGAAAAGATGGATTTAACACTTTGCTTTTAGGCGGAAGCGACAAGGCAGTTGCATGTTACAAAGAAATCAGTTTGATGCCAAAAAGTATTGGAAATCAATTTGTTGGTTTTGCAAATTTGAATGGAATTGACAAACTGTTGGAAAACGAATTAAATTATTTAGGACATGTAAATGAATTGGAAAAGATTCTTCTTGAATGTGAAAAAAACGGAAAACCGATTGAAGAAATAATTATTGCCTTAGAAAGTACGGAGCACGAACGTTTAAAGTCTTTGATTTCAAAAATTTCAAGTAAAAATATTATCATTAAAATCCTTCCCGATATGTACGATATTTTAGCTGGTTCGGTAAAATTAAACAATATTTTTGGTGCATTATTGATTGAAGTGAACACGAATAAAATGCCTGTTTGGCAAATTATTTGCAAGCGATTTTTTGATGTTTTTTCCTCTATTTTTGCAATCGTAATTCTCTTACCAATTTATATTTTTATAGCAATCGGTGTAAAATTATCTTCCAAAGGTTCAATCTTTTTCTTGCAAGAAAGAGTCGGTAAAAATGGTCGAAAATTTAAAATCATTAAATTCAGGACAATGTATCTTGGTTCTGAAAAAGACGGACCGCAACTTTCTCGTGAAGACGACCCTAGAATCACGAAGTTTGGAAAATTTTTAAGAAAAACACGTTTAGATGAATTTCCACAATTTTGGAATGTGATCATTGGTGATATGTCTCTTGTTGGTCCAAGACCAGAAAGACAATTTTACATCGATCAGATTTCTGCTATCGAACCACAATTTTTAGAATTAAACTCTGTAAAACCAGGAATCACCTCTTGGGGACAAGTAAAATTTGGTTACGCAGAAAATGTTCCTCAAATGATTCAGCGCATGAAATATGACTTGTTGTACCTAAAAAACATTTCTCTAGCCTTGGATTTTAAGATTATGCTTTATACGATTTTGATTATTTTTAAGGGAAAAGGGAAGTAGGACGATTAGACATTAAGACATAAGACGGAAGACTTGATTTCAGTTGGGCGACTATTTTTTAGATTAAAAAGAAAGTCATCAGTGCGCCTTGACGGAAGGATATAAAGATATTAAGACTTAATCGATTAGAAAATTCCAATCAATTTTTTCCGTTTAATCCTTTGTGACCCTCGTGCTTCTTTGTGCCTTTGTGTCAAAAACTCTCTGAACTTTGCGATTCCTTTTTTATTGCGTTTAAACCAATCCTTTGTTTGCCTCGAGTTTCTTTGTAACCTTCGGGTCAAAATAATACCAAATACTTCAAAAACTTTGTGAACTTTGCGATTCCTTTTTTTTCTTTGCGTTTAATCCTCCGCAAACTCCACATTATTCACAAATTCAAAATCTGTAAGTGTATTCAAAAAGGCTTTCAACAACATTTTTTGCTCAGCATCCAATTGAACTCCCCCTTGATTTGCAAATTCAATTAAGGGATCGATTGTCGGAGAAACATGCACACCGCTTGAATAATGTTCAATCACTTCGTCTAAAGTTGCAAACCTTCCATCATGCATGTAGGGTGCTGTCAAAGCGATATTTCTCAAACTTGGTACTTTAAATTTACCTTTATCATTTGGATTTCCTGTGATTATTTCTCTTCCAAAATCAAGTGGAGATGCATCTAAACCATTATTGCTGTATTTTTTAACTTGCATCAAAGGTCCGTTGTGACAATGAAAACAATCTGCACCATTTAAACTTTTAAACAAGTCATATCCAGCCCATTCTTGATTTGAAATTTGATTTTTAATGATCTTTTCAGATTCAGTCAAGCTCAAAGAATTTTCAACTTTATACATCACATCGAATTTGGATGTTCCAGAAATTAAAGTTCTCAAAAACTGTGCAATTGCCTTACTAATTAGTGTTTTATCAATTATTTCTGTCTTAAAAACACGGTAAAATTGTGCTCTGTAAATATCGTTTGCGTAGATTTTTTTTGCTGCTTCTTCCCACGATTGATGCATTTCAACAGGATTAGGAACAGGACCCAAAATTTGTTCTTCTAAAGTTTTTGCTCTTCCATCCCAAAAGAAAAAATCTTGCCAAGCTAAATTTACTAAAGACATAGAATTACGATTTCCTAAAGTTCCATTTACTCCTTCTGAATATTTTTTCGGGTCAGAAAACGCACTTTTTTGGTCGTGACAGGAAGCACACGAAATTGAATTATCTAAACTTAATTTTTTGTCGTAAAATAATTTTTTTCCAAGAGCAACTCCTTCTAAACTCATTGGATTATCTGTTGGAATGATTGCTTTAGGAAAATGACTTGGAACTTTCAAATCGTAGGGCGTAAGTTCGCTAATTGTTCCTTCTTTTTTACAAGCAAATCCAATTACAAAAACTAAAAATAGTAAAACTAAAAATCTCATGGAATAAAGCTAAATGAAGTGGAGAAATTTTGCATTACTTTGGAACTTAAAAGCTCTTGTCCGCTTGCTGTATGAGAAAGATATTCCGTTTTTACATCAATAATTTGTGGTGAAATTAAAAACTGATTTAAGTCGATTTTTAAAGTTGCTGTACTCAAGTATTCTGAACTTATTTTCCAAGGAATTGAAGGTAAATTAATCGTGCCTTTATTTTCTTCTTTTCCAATATGAAAAGTTACAAAATGAGTACAATTTGTTGTGGCATCAGGAATCGTATCAACTTTTGCTTCGATTTTCATGAAAATATAACCAGGATTCCAGCCCCAATGCATTCCTCCTGCGTTCATAATATTTAATGGACTTGTACTACTAAAAGCCGCTGGATCAGAATGATTTCTTGCAGAATCTACTCCTAAAATTGCATTTAATGCCGTAAAATCTGAAGAAATACCTGCAACTTTTAGAAACGAATTCCCTGTTTCTCTAAAATCAAATAGAGCAATGTCTGAAAGCGATTTATTTCCACTTTTTAAATTTGCACAATAAAATTTAATGTCTGTGAATTGAATTTTATAATTATCTGAAGTTGTATAAGTTGAATCTAAAAAAAGTTTAGTTGTGCCAAAATATGGTTCAACTTTTATTTCCACTTCTTTAACTGGCGGAACAACAACTATTGGCTCATCAATTTTATCTTTTTTACAAGAAAAAACGGCGAAAAATAGCATTATAAAAAACAAATATTTCATAAAATTAATTCTTATTAAACCACACGTTATAATAGAAACCAAATTTACAAAAAAAAGTTCAATCTTAAAAGAAAATGTTTATATTTATGACTTTAAAAAAATAGGAATTTTTCCAGACATAAAATCTATAAAATGATGCCGTTAGGTATCAAATATTTGTAACGACGGATGAAGTCCGTCGTAAAAGCATAAGGTTGGACTCATTTTTGGCGTGTGTTTTTGACTAAAAACCATGACAAAAATAAACTATTTTAGTAAGTCAAATCTGAATTTTTTAAACACCAAAAAATGAACATAAATACAATTTCACCTCAAAACAAACCCTTAAAAATTTTAAGTGCATCTGCGGGAAGTGGAAAAACATTTAATTTGGTAATGACTTACTTGAAATTAATTTTGAGTGAAGAAGAAAACGCTTCGGCTTTTGGTTCGATTATGGCGATGACTTTTACAAATAAAGCCGCTTCAGAAATGAAATCACGGATTATTGAAGCATTAGATGTTTTGTCGAATACTGATTTTTTGAATAAAACAGCAGAAAATGCAAAAGAAAGATCTTATTTGAATTTCATAGCAAACGAATTTCAACTTTCAGAATATTTAGTGCAATTGCGCGCGAAAAAAGTGTTGAAACAAATTTTGCATCAGTATGAAAACTTCAATGTTTTGACCATTGATAAATTTAATTTGCGATTGATTCGTTCTTTTTCAAGAGATTTGAATATTAATACTGATTTTCAAACAACGACTAACGAAAAAGATGTTTTAAGTGAAATTGTGGATCAACTTTTTTCTGAAATCAACCAAGAAAATTTTGAAAAACTAACTGAAATTGTCCTAAAATATTCCAAGGAAAACAGTGATGAGGAAATAAAATGGGATTTTAAGGGCGATTTGAAAGCTTTAGCAGAAATTTTAATTAAAGAACAAAACTTTGCTCATATTCAAACAATTTTAGAGCAAGATTTTTCCATTGAAGTGTATGAAAATTTGAAGGAAGAAATTCGAATTTTAAAACATAAATTTACTTCAAATGCAAAAGAATTACACACAATTTATTTCAATAACGATACGTCAAAATTTCCTGGAGGTTCCACTACAGATAAAGGATTCCAGAAATTAAATACGGAAGAATTATTGACTTCAAAATACGAAGAATTTTTCTCGGCAACAATTTTAACAAATTTTGAAACGGATCCAAAAGGAAAGCAATTTCCAGAAGAAATTAAGAAAAAAGGACTTGAATTTGCATCTTTTTACAAAGAAAATCGACCGAAATTTATTGAATTAACAACCTTTAAAAAGAATTATTTCAACATTGCCATTTTACAGTTAATTGCCAAAGAACTTGAAAATTACAAAAAATCAGATAACATTGTCTTGATTTCTGAGTTCAATAAATTGATTTCAGATTTGCTAAAAAATGAAGATGCTCCATATATTTACGAAAGAATCGGGAACCGCTATAAGCATTTTTTATTGGATGAATTTCAAGACACTTCGCTTTTGCAATGGACAAATTTAATTCCTTTGGTGCATGAATCTTTGTCTTATGGACAAGAAAATTTAATTGTTGGTGATCCAAAACAATCAATTTACCGTTTTAAAAATGGTTTGGCGGAACAATTTGTTGAGTTACCCAAAATTTTCAATCCTGAAAATGATGAAAATTTAACGTTAAAATCAGCGTATTTTGAAAAAATGGGGATCCAGCTTCCCTTGGAAGATAATTACCGTTCCAAAAAAGAAATTGTTGAGTTTAATAATTTGTTTTTTGAACATTTCAGAGATACGGAGTACGATTTATTGAAAGAATTTTACAAAGATGTGCGCCAAAATCCAAAAGGAGAATCAGGAGGATATGTTTATTTGGAATCGCAAATTTCTGCTAAAAAAACTTATGACGGGGAAGAAAATGAAGACGAAGGAGAAATTGAAGAATTATCTTTTCTACTCGATTGGATTGCAGATTGCAAAAAAGATGGCTACGAAAATGGCGATATTTGTATTTTAGGTTATACAAGTAAAAGCTGCAATATGTGGGCAACTTTTCTCGGAAATAATGGTTTTAAAGTTGTTTCTGCAGATAGTTTGTTGCTTGGTTCTGATCCATTTGTGAAATTAATTTTGGCCTATATAAAATGGAGAATTAATCCGATTGGAGAATTGGAAGCAAAACTTTTTTCGGAAATTTATTTTGATTTAAAAACTGGAAATTCAATTCTTTCTTTGGAAAAATATTGGAAAACGATTGAAATTGAAGACAGAAAATTTACTTATTTTGACTCAAACGAATTTTTGAAGGATGAATTTAATTCAGAAGAAAATTTCTTTTACCATTATGAAAATTTATATCAGTTGGTACAAAAATTCTTTTTGTTAGCAGATTTAAAAGAATTAAATAATCCGTATTTACATCAATTCTCTGATTACGTTTTTAATTTTGATTTAAATTTTGGACCAGATTTAAGTTTATTTGTTGAGAAATTTTACAGCAAAGGATATAGTGATCCTGTTCAAATTCCAGAAAATAAAGATGCAATAAAAATCATGACGGCGCACAAATCTAAAGGTTTGGAATTTCCAATTGTTTTGATTCCGACCTTGAATTGGCAAATTTTGATGAATAAAAGCAAATTTTTGATTCAAGATAAGGAGCATTATTTTTACACATCGATTTCTAAAAATTCGATTTTGACTTCCATCACCGATTTCTATAAAAAGGAATACAATCAAGCTTATTTGGATAAAATTAATTTGAATTACGTTGTTTTTACACGTCCCAAAGATCGTTTGTACATCAGAAATGTGAGTTCACGAAAAAATAGTGAGAATAATTACGAGCAAAAAGTACATGAAATTGTAAATTCTCTTCCAGACATAATTCAGAAAGAAGATGGTAAAATCACTTATGAATATGGAACCAAAACAAGGAAAACGAATATAGAATCAAGTGGTGAAACTCCTGTTTTTACTCCTGATTTTATTGGTGAAAATTTATGGTTTCCAGATATTTCTTTGCAAGATTCAAATTTAATCGAAGATGAGGTTTTAAATAAAAATCGACGCTTTGGAAATCAATTGCACGAAATTTTATCTTTGGTGACAGATATTTCTGAACTAGAAAAAACAGTTGAACAACTATTCTTGAAAGGTAAAATTGAATTTGAATTCAAGGCAGAATTAATTCAAAAGGCGAGAGAAATTATTAGTTTGCCAGATTATCAAAATTTATTTCATAATTCAAAAGCAATTTTAAGGGAACAAGACATTATCATTTCAGCCATCAATACCAAGCGACCGGATTTAATTATCACCAAAGAAAATGAAACTTTTGTGGTGGATTATAAAACGGGAGTTGAACGTACAAAACATTTAAAACAAGTGAAAGAATATTGTGATACTTTAAAAACGATGAACTTCCCAAATGTAAAAGGTTTTGTTTTTTATACGAGTGAATTAAGGATTTTGGAAGTTGCAGTTTGATTTACCGTCAAAAATTGAGTAAACATCATTTTTTAGTATTTTTTATTGTTTACTTTCTTTTAGACAAGTTTTTACCGTCAAAAATCGAGTAAACAGCATTTTTTAAGATTTTTACCGTTTACTATTAATTAAGTTTCAAATAAGTGATTTATTTAAAAGTTTAATTTTTAGAGAGCGATTTTTCAAAAAAGAAAATTGTATTTTTGAAAAAAATAAGTCGCAAAAACTTAGACCTATGCACCTCAAATTTGGTAGATAAGGGAAAGTTTATGGGACATATAAGTAAGTTGAACTAAACCGCAAGCGGTAATCACACAAACCAAAAGAATGATAAATTTAGAGTACAAACTTTAAATTTTATCAAATGAAAAATCATTCAATTTTAGTAGAGCGTTTCATTAAAGAGCTCGAACT
>CAMBRH010000137.1 GCA_945870115.1 Chitinophaga pinensis
CAAGTTGAATTTGAATATTCTTCTCAAAATGGCATTGCAACAGGAAAAGCAACGCGTTTTTATGAAAATGGAGATGTAAAAGAAAGTATCGAATTTAGTGCTGACGGTTCAATTGCTAAAAGCGAACAAAAAGAAATGGTTAATCCAGCTATCAAAGTTAAAGATCCTGGTGCAACAACAGAGAAAGCACCAGCAATTGACAAACCAATCGTTAAAGGTGGAAAGTTTCAGCCAAATGGATACAACAAAGTGTATAATTCTGAAGATGAAATTTGGCAAGATGGAGAATTTAAAGACGGAAGATTAAGCAACGGGAAAGTATATGTTTATGACCGTGACGGAATTCTATTAAAAGTAAAAGTTTACAAAAATGGAGTTTACCATTCTGACGGACAATTATAAAATAAAATAAAAAAATATTAAAAGTCGATCTTGGTAGGTCGGCTTTTTTTGTGCCTATTCGTTTTTGTAAAGCATTTCTTTTGTATTTTTACACCTTATATATACAATGATTTTTAATTATGATTCAAATAGGTAAAAAATTCGATTCAAAATCTAATTTAGTTTTCATCTTAGATAAAAAATTTAATGCAAAAGATTTTGGGATTGTCGAAAAAATTCCAGGAATAATTCAAAGTTTTATTGATTCTTTCTTAAAATCTAAAGAAGAAATTGATTTTCTTAAGCTTGAAAACCAAACTGTGTTTTTTGTAAAACAAAAAGATGATTTAGAAAAAATTAGAATAGCAGGAAATACAGTTAGAACGAAATTACACAAATCAGAAAAATCAATTGCGATCTTTGGTAAAAAAAATCAGTCTTTGGCATTAGCAGAAGGTTTGGCTTTATCAAATTATCAATTTTTGAAATACTTTAAAGACAAAGAAGAAAAGAGATTTTTGTTAGAAAAAATTGAAGTTTTCTCAGCTGATGCAAAAGAAATAGACTATTTAAATAATACTCTAAAAGCGGTTAATTGGTCGAGAGAAATGGTGAATGAACCATTTTCTTTTTTAACTGCTCCACAACTTTCAATAGAGATAATTGAATTATGTAAAGATTTGCCAATTGCAGTTGAAGTTTTAGAAAAAAATAAAATTGAAGCCTTAAAAATGGGTGGGCTTTTAGCAGTAAATAAAGGCTCAATAGATCCGCCGACATTTACAATTTTGGAATACAAACCAAAAAATGCTAAAAACAAAAAGCCAATTGTTTTAGTGGGGAAAGGTGTTGTTTATGACACTGGAGGTTTAAGTTTGAAACCAACTGCTAGTTCAATGGATTTAATGAAAAGCGATATGGCTGGAGCTGCCTGTATGGTTGGAACAATTTACAATGCCGCTTTAAATAAGTTGAATGTGCATTTAATAGGCTTAATTCCTGCAACAGACAATAGACCAGGTGAAAATGCTTACACACCAGGTGATGTAATCACGATGTTTGATGGAACAACCGTAGAGGTTTTAAACACAGATGCTGAGGGTAGGATGATACTTGCAGATGCGCTAGCATATTCCAAAAAATACGATCCAGAATTGGTGATTGATGCAGCTACCTTGACTGGAGCAGCAGTTGTTGCAATTGGCACAAAAGCTTCTTGCATGATGGGAAATGCAGATCAAAAAATCATTGATAAATTAGTGGTTTCTGGAATTAATGTTCACGAAAGAGTTGTTCAACTTCCATTCTGGGATGAATATTTCGAAGAAATGAAATCTTCTATTGCTGACTTGAAAAACATAGGCGGTAGATACGCAGGAATGATTACCGCAGGAAAATTCTTAGAACATTTTGTAAAAGCACCTTATATCCACATAGATATTGCTGGGCCTTCTTTCTTAGAAACAGCCGAAAATTACAAAGGAAAAGGTGGAACAGGAGTTGGAGTTAGATTATTGTCAGATTTTTTGAAAAATTTATAAAAGAACATAAAAACTATGATTCGAGTAGGAATAACAATTGGAGATATTAACGGAATTGGACCTGAGGTTATCATTAAATCACTTCGAGACAGTAGAATTTTACAAGATTTTACACCAATCATTTATGGTTCTACCAAAACAATGGCTCACCATAAAAAAGAAATTGGGGATGAAGAGTTTGTTTACCAATCATGTAAATCTGCTACTGAAGCTGTAGCAAAGAAAGTGAATATTGTAAATGTTTGGCAAGAAGAAATTAAATACGATTTAGGTAAATCTACTGAAACTGGAGGAAAATATGCTTTCTTAGCGCTTGAAAAAGCAACAGAAGATTTGGCTTCAAATAAAATTGATGTTTTAGTTACTGCACCAATCTGTAAAGAGGGAATTATTAAGGCGGGATTTCAGTTCCCAGGACACACAGAATATTTAGCTCATTTATCAAATGTTGACGATGCTTTGATGTTGATGGTTAACAATGATTTAAGAGTTGCTTTGGCAACTACACATGTAGCTTTGAAAGATGTTTCAGCAAGCTTGACAAAAGATAAAATTTTTGCTAAAATTAAAATGCTTGAAGCAAGTTTGAAAAAAGATTTTGGTATTATCCGACCACGAATTGCAGTTTTTGGATTAAATCCTCATGCAGGTGAAAATGGAAAAATGGGTGATGAAGAATTAAACATTATTACTCCAGCAATTCAACAAGCAAAAGGAGAAAACATTTTAGCTTTTGGACCTTTTCCTGCTGATAGTTTTTTTGGTTCTTCACAAGTTTCAAAATTTGACGGCATATTAGCAATGTATCACGATCAAGGTTTAACAGCTTTTAAAGCACTTGCCTTTGATGAAGGAGTGAATTATACAGCTGGTTTGCCAATTGTAAGAACTTCGCCAGATCATGGGACAGCTTTTGATATTGTAGGTAAAAATATCGCCTCAGAACAATCTTTTCGAAGTGCAATTTATTTGGCTTTAGACGTGTATAAAAATAGGCAATTTGTGAAAGAACTTTCATCAAATCCTCTTCCTTTTTCAGATGCAAATCAAAAGAAAAAAGGACTTTATAAAAAGGAGGAAATTGAGTGAAAAGAGTAATGAATTTTGAGTTATGAGTTAGAGTTAAATATTCATCCGTTGAAAACAAAGTTAATTTTTAAAAAAAAATAAAGTTTTTAACAATGTTTGGTTAATTTTAGTATCTTTGCACTCCAAATTTTTGTAAAGTGGCGAATTCTGATAAGTTATATAATATTCCATTTGTGGGATTAAAGTCAGGAGTTCATGACTACAATTACGAGGTAAATAATGCGTTCTTTGAAGATTTAGAGTATTCTTTGGTGCAAAGCGGTGATTTGCTTGTAAACCTGAAATTAGAAAAAAAAGAGACAATGTTAATTGCTTATTTTTCGGTTAAAGGAACAATTTTAGCAGATTGTGATCGCTGTTCAGCTCCAATGAAAATTGATATTAAAGGAGATTTTAGAGTAGTATATAAGTTCGGGTTGGAAGAAGAAGACGATGAGTCTTTAGTTGTAATTCATCCTGACGCTTATCAAATTAATGTAAAAGATCAAATTTATGAGCTAATAATTACCTCAATTCCTAATCGTAAAATTCATCCAAAAGGTGAATGTGATGAAGAAATGTGGAAATTAGTTCAACAATATACTGTAAATTCTCAAGAAGAGGAAGAAGAAGATTGGAACTACGATGATGAGGACTGGGACGAAGAAGACTGGGATGATGAAGATGATCTCGATGAGGAAGAAGATGAATCAGAAGAAGAACCAATAGATAATAATAAACCGATTGATCCGAGATGGTCAATTTTGAAAGATTTAAATTAACGATTATAAATAAAGTAAAATGGCACATCCTAAGAGAAAAATTTCGACAACTCGACGTGACAAAAGAAGAACTCACGTTAAAGCAGTAGCAGATAATATTGCTATTTGTCCAACAACTGGACAACCACATTTGTTCCACCATGCTCACTGGCATGAAGGAAAACTTTACTATAAAGGTAGAGTTGTAGTTGAAAAAGAATTAGCGATTTAATTTCAGAAAATAATCTAATTCTTCTTTTATGAAGATTGGGATAGATATTTCAGGTGGCGATTTTGCTCCAGATGCAAATGTACATGGAGCAATTTTGGCACAAAGTCTACTTCCGAGTGGAGTAAGGCAAGTTTTGTTTGGTGACCAAGAGTTAATCTTGAGTTGCCTTAACAAGTTTGGTGGAAACCCAAGTGATTTTGATATTGTTCATGCTCCTGATGTAATCACGATGCACGATCATCCAACGAGAGCAATTCCAAATAAGCCCAACAGTTCAATTGCTGTAGGTTTTGAATATTTGGCAAAAAATGAAATTAATGTTTTTGCAAGTACAGGAAATACTGGAGCAATGTTGGTTGGAGCAATATACAAAATCAACACGATTCCTGGAATAATTAGACCATGTATCACTTCCGTTTTGCCAACAATTAATGGAGGAACATCTATTTTATTAGACGTGGGATCAAATGCTGATTGTAAAGCAGATGTTTTGTATCAATTTGGTGTTTTAGGTTCTTTATATGCGAAAAATGTATATGGAATTGAAAAACCAAAAGTTGCGTTATTAAATATCGGTGAAGAAGAAACAAAGGGTAATTTATTAACTTTGGCAACGTACAAACTGTTAAAAGATTCTGATGAAGTTAACTTTGTAGGAAATGTTGAAGGAAGAGATATTTTTACAGGTGTTGCAGATGTAATTGTTTGTGATGGATTTACTGGAAATGTAGTTCTTAAAGAGGCTGAAGGTATCTATACCTTGATGAAAAAAAGAGGGATTAAAGATGAATTTTTTGACCGCTTCAACTACGAAAATTATGGAGGCACACCTATTTTAGGTGTAAAAGGAAATGTTATCATTGGTCATGGAATTTCAAATGAATTAGCAGTAAAAAGTATGATTATTCATTCTTACGATGTTGCTAAATCAGGTCTTGCCAATAAAGTAAACGAGGCGTTTAATTAATAAATTAGAATGAGTAAAATTACAGCAGCAATAACAGGAGTTCAAGGATATTTACCGGACAACATTGTTACGAATGATGATTTAGCGAAATTTGTTGACACAAACAATGAATGGATTTTGTCCAGAACTGGAATAGCTGAAAGAAGAATTATGAAAGATGGTGCTTCTTCAGATATGGCAAGTGAAGCTGTTAAAGCTTTATTATCAAAAATGGGAATAGATCCGCTAGATATTGAATTGGTTCTAGTTGCTACCGTGACGCCAGATTACCCTTTTCCAAGTACAGCAAATGTAGTTTGTGATAAAGTTGGTATGACAAACGCATGGGGTTATGATTTAATTGCTGCTTGTTCAGGATTTATTTATGCTTTGCAAACTGGGGCTAAATTTATTGAATCAGGAACCCATAAAAAGGTCTTGGTCATTGGAGTTGATAAAATGAGTTCCATCATTGATTACGAAGATCGTACAACGTGTGTGATTTTTGGAGACGGAGCTGGAGTGGTTTTATTAGAGCCAAATGAAGAAGGTTTAGGAGTTCAAGATGCTATTCTTAAAAGCGATGGTGGAGGAAGAAAATATTTAATTCAACCAGCAGGGGGATCAGCACAACCAGCTTCAATTCAAACTGTTGAAGAACGTTTACATTATGTAAAACAAGAAGGAAAGACCGTATTCAAATTTGCAGTAACTAACATGGCTGAGGTTTCTGCTGAAATTATGGAAAAAAATAATTTAACAAGTGATGATATTGATTGGCTAGTTCCACATCAAGCAAATTTGAGAATTATTGATGCAACAGCACAAAGAATGGGATTGCCAAAGGAAAAGGTAATGATAAACATTCAAAAATACGGAAATACAACTGCAGGAACACTTCCATTGTGTTTATGGGACTGGGAAAAACAACTTAAAAAAGGAGATAATTTAATTCTATCAGCTTTTGGTGGTGGATTTACCTGGGGAGCTGTTTATTTAAAATGGGCTTATAATTCTTAAATTTCAATTTAGAATAATTGATTTAAAAAATTTATTTATATTTACTTTCGAAAAACTATAAAATTATGAATTTAACAGAAATACAAGATTTAATCAAATTTGTATCAAAATCAGGTGTAAGTGAAGTTGAAATCGAGCAAAAAGATTTTAAAATCATTATTAAATCAGAAAAAGCAAAAGAGCAAATTTTTGTTCAAGCTAGTGCACCTCAAATCACTCAAGCAGCTCCAGTAGCTCAAATAGCTGCAGCTCCTGCTGCACCAAGTGCTCCAGTAGCTCCTGTTGTTGAAGAATCAAAGTTAATAACTGTAAAATCGCCAATGATTGGTACCTTTTACCGTTCAACTTCACCGGATAAAGATCCATTTATTCAAGTTGGCGACACAATCGCTAAAGGAAGTCCAGTTTGTATAATAGAAGCAATGAAATTATTTAATGAAATTGAATCAGAAATTGCTGGTAAAATTGTAAAAGTATTAGTTGATGATGCTTCTCCAGTAGAATACGATCAACCATTATTCTTAGTTGACCCTTCTTGAAAAATTATGAATTATGAATTATGAGTTATGAATTAAGAATTTACTGTTGTAGATTCTATTTAATTCATAAATTTAGATTTTTAAATTTTTACAATCTAAAAATCGAATAATCCATCAATCTAAAAATCTAATTTAAAAAAGATGTTCAAAAAAATATTAATTGCCAATAGAGGTGAAATCGCTTTACGTATAATTCGTACTTGTAAAGAGATGGGAATCAAAACGGTGGCTGTTTATTCAACAGCTGATAAAGATAGTTTGCCAGTTAGATTTGCTGATGAAGCAGTTTGTATTGGTCCTGCAGTAAGTTCAAAATCGTATTTATCTATTGCAAATATAATTGCTGCAGCAGAGATCACAAATGCAGACGCTATTCATCCTGGTTATGGGTTTTTGTCTGAAAATTCTAAATTTTCTGCAATTTGCCAAAAACACGGAATAAAATTCATTGGTGCTTTGCCTGAACAAATTGATGCAATGGGTGATAAAGCAACAGCGAAAGCTACAATGATTGCTGCTGGAGTTCCTTGTATTCCAGGTTCGGCAGGTTTATTGAAAGATGTTCAAGATGCAAAAGACCAAGCTAAAAAAGTTGTTTATCCTGTCATCATGAAAGCAACTGCTGGAGGTGGAGGAAAAGGAATGCGCATCGTTTGGAAAGAAGAAGATATTGAAACTGCTTGGGATTCTTGTCGTCAAGAAGCTGCTGCTGCCTTTGGCAATGATGGACTTTACATGGAGAAATACATTGAAGAACCTCGTCACATTGAAATTCAAATCGCTGGAGATCAATACGGTAATGCTTGTCACATGTCTGAAAGAGATTGTTCAATTCAACGTCGTCATCAAAAATTAGTTGAAGAAACTCCTTCTCCTTTTATGACAGATGAGTTGAGAAATAGAATGGGAGAGGCAGCAATTAAAGCAACCAAAGCAGTAAATTACGAAGGTGTTGGAACAGTTGAATTTTTAGTTGATAAAAACCGTGATTTTTACTTCATGGAAATGAATACTAGAATTCAAGTTGAACACACAATTACTGAAGAAGTAATTGATTTCGATTTAATTAAAGAACAAATAAAAATCGCTGCAGGAATAAAAATTTCTGGAAAAAATTATTTTCCACATTTACACGCAATTCAATGTCGAATAAATGCTGAAGATCCAAGTAATGATTTCAGACCTTGCCCAGGAAAAATTACGAGTTATCATTCTCCAGGTGGACATGGTGTAAGAATTGATACACATGCGTATGCGGGTTACACAATTCCATCAAATTACGATTCAATGATTTCAAAATTAATTGTTGTAGCGCAAACTAGAGAAGAAGCAATTTTGAAAATGAAGCGTGCATTAGACGAATACATTATTGAAGGCGTAAAAACTACGATTCCTTTCCATCAAAAATTAATGAACAATCCTGATTTTAATGCTGGAAATTTCACAACTGCTTTTATGGAAACATTCGAATATTAGAAACTAAAGAAAATAATTTAAAAATCCATTTGCTTAGGCGGATGGATTTTTTTGTTGTTTTGAATAAAAATTAGAATAAAAATTAGAATAAAAATAAGTAGTCTTGATTTTATAACCTCTTTCTTCATAATTTATTGTTAATATTTTTTAAATCAAAGTGATTTTATAATCCTCCATCAATCAAATCCTTTAAAATCTTCAGGACATTTGTATTTATTTCTCAAACTTTTTTTGTTTTTCATTTTTTGAAATAAAACCCGGTTATCGTAATCAATTATCAAACTAATTTCATGCGTTCCAATAGAAGCTGATTTCAAACGTGAAATTGTCATGTCAAAACTGTAACCAATTCTGTAAGTTGTCAGTTTTTTGTGAGGAATGTGCGCTCCAACAGACATTATGAAGGAATCATATCTTTGTGGAAGTAGTAAATAACTTCTATTTCTGAACCAAATTCCTGCGTAAAAAGGTTTTTTGATGATATTCATTACAAGTGTAAAGGTCTGAAATTGGTTTTGTCTTTCATAAATAAACGCTGGTGAAAAAATCACATTATCAATCAAAAAGCTAATAGTTCCATGTCCAACACTTTTTATTGGCAAGCGTTCTTTGTCTCCTAAAAAAGCATCCTTTGGTTGTGTTAAATGATGAAAACCTGCACCAAAAGTTCCCG
>CAMBRH010000138.1 GCA_945870115.1 Chitinophaga pinensis
AACGGGGTAAAATAACACTTTTAATAGAAACAGAAAGGGGATTTTTAATTCCCTTCTGTTTTGAATGTTAATTTAACGCACTAAATCTAAAAGTTGCATTTATTACTTGAATTTAAGTTTGATAAAAAACAATCAAAGGAATTTAATAAATTGTACCAGGAAAAGTATATGGTATATCGTTCTTATCCAGACAAAAAAAATGAAGAGCAATTTTATGAAATCTCCATAAAAAAGAATGTTCCAAAATTAACTGATGAAGAAATATTGAGAAATATTGGATCTGCTTTTTATGAGAATCAATCGAGAAGGTCTAAAACTGAAAAAATAAGAATTAATGGTGAAAGAGCAATTATTTTTAGATACAACGTTGTAACAAGAGGAATTCAAGTTTATACAAAAGAATTTATCTATTTTTTCATTATTAGGAATTTTACTAATGTCAAAAAAAGCACGGAAAAACTAATGAATTCAATTAAGACTTTATCTTGATTTGTAAAGACTTTTCATCCATTTTCACATATACTTCTCCAACTTTTCATCAATCTTCAAATCTCGATTTGCTGCGTGAATCTTCACATTGATAATTACATCAGAACAATTTTTCAAACTTTCAGTTCTTATGTTTTCAATTAAAGCATAAACTTCATGTGCTTCTCCTTCAACGACCGTTTCAAAAGGACAAACCAGGTGAACCAAGCCGCTTTTTTGAATTAGTTGAATTGCAGAATCGATAATGATGTATTTTTGTTCGTCGTTACCAAAAGGTAATAATTGTATTGCGGCGTTAATTTGCATGATTTTAATCTATTTTAGTTATTTTATATATTCCACTAGCAGTTTCAAAAGGATGGACCATAGCACAATAAATTCCATTATCTGTGCAACTTTCTAAAAGTTCTATTTTAGCTATCACAGTATTCCCATTTTCAAAATTTTCTAATTCTTCTTTGTTGCAGATTGAATAATCTAAATTATCTTTTCTCAAATATTGACCTTCACATCCTTTAATTACAATGTATTCTTCGTAGTCTTTTTCACAAGAGACAATGGTGAAAAGAATTAAAACTAATGCTAAAATTTTCATATTTTAAAGTATTTGATTTTATAATTTTGAATTACCAATTAAGTTTCAC
The DNA here is from genome assembly GCA_945870115.1 of Chitinophaga pinensis. Taxonomy (GTDB): domain Bacteria; phylum Bacteroidota; class Bacteroidia; order Flavobacteriales_D; family Crocinitomicaceae; genus M2408. The sequence continues at coordinate 1,134 of CAMBRH010000138.1, forward strand.
ACATAAATATTTTAACTGATTTTTGTCACGGTTTTTAAACAAAAACACATGCCAAAAACGAATCATTTTTTTGTTTTTCCGACGGATTTCATCCGTCGTTATAAACATTTCACTCCTACGGAGTTTTGACGAGAGTTCCGGATAATTATTTAAAATATTTAGAATGGCGTTTTTTTAATTCCGATAAAATACTTTCATGAGCTAAAATTTTTCCTTCTTCAATCTGAATTAAACCCTTATCTATTGCATTTTTTTGCTCGTTAGAAAGAATGAAATTGTTTTCATGCTTAATTATTAATATGTCTTGTTCTTTCAAAACAAATTATTTCTTTGGATTCAAAACCACAAAAGGAATCAGCATTTCTTCTAAAGAAATTCCGCCATGTTGAAAAGTATCGCCATAATAATTCACAAAATGATTGTAATTATTTGGATAAACAAAAAAACCATTTTCTTTTGTAAAAACAAACTCACTTGAAAGACTTAATTTTGGCAAAAAAGCATCTTGTGGATTTTTCACTGTGAAAACTTCTTTCGCATTATACGATAAATTTCTTCCTGCTTTGTAACGTAAATTGGTATTTGTGTTTCTATCACCAACAATTTTTATTGGATTTGTAACTTTAATTGTTCCGTGATCTGTTGTCACAAAAACTTTTATCTTCGCTTCAGAAATCTTTTTGAAAATATCGTGCAAAGGTGAATGTTCAAACCAAGAAACAGTAATTGAACGGTAAGCTGGTTCATCATCAGCCAATTCGCGTATAACTTCCATTTCTGTTCGCGCATGAGAAAGCATATCTACAAAATTGTACACAATCACATTCATATCATTCTCAACTAATTGATTGAAATTATCAACTAATTTTTTTCCAGCTTCATGCGTTGTAATTTTATTGTAAGACCATTTCCCTTTTTTCCCTAAACGTGTTAAATTTGCTTCCAAAAATTCTTTCTCGTGCATATTTTTCCCTCCTTCGTCATCTTCATTTAACCAAAGTTTTGGGAATTTTTTCTCAATTTCTGAAGGCATTAATCCTGCAAAAAGTGCATTTCGAGCATAATGAGTTGCCGTTGGTAAAATACTTGAAATTATTTCTTCAGATTCAACAGTAAAATAATTTGAAATAATTGGTTCCAACACTTTCCATTGATCGTAACGTAAATTATCAATCACAATTAAAAATGCTTTTTCCTTTCCAATTGTTGGCGCAATTTTGTCTTTTATTAAGGTATGTAACATTTGTGGCGCATCTTCATCACCGTTTACCCAATCCAAGTAATTTTTTTCAATGAATTTTGAAAACAAATTGTTTGCTTCCTTTTTTTGCATCATCAAAATTTCCTTCATTCCTTGATCTTCAATTTTATCAAGTTCTAATTCCCAATATACCAACTTTTTATACAAATCCATCCATTCTTGAATGTCAAGCCTTCCTCCCATTTGCATTCCCAATTGACGGAATTCTTGCTGGTAATTGGAATTTGTTTTTTGAGAAATCAATTTTCTGTGATCCAAATTTTTCTTAATGCACAACAATATTTGATTTGGATTGACCGGTTTTATCAAGTAATCGGCAATTTTCCCGCCAATTGCCTCTTCCATAATTGATTCTTCCTCGCTTTTGGTAATCATTACCACTGGAACATGCGGTTTTTCTTCCTTGATTTTTGTCAAAGCTTCAAGACCTGAAATCCCTGGCATATTTTCATCTAAAAAAATGATGTCAAAATTCTCTTCACTGCTTTTGTCAATCGCTTCATCACCATTATTTACAGTTGTAACGTGATAACCTTTTGCTTCTAAAAATAAAATATGTGGTTTTAACAAATCAATTTCATCATCAGCCCAAAGAATTTTTGCTTGCATAGTTGTATTTTTTTTAAAGAATTATTTCTCTTTAGTATTTAACGTAAAAGTATTGATTTTATTTGAATTTTAGTTTTAAATACCTACTTTTATATTTTAGCAATCAACATAATTAAATGTAAATAAAAAATTAAACAATGCTTACAAAAAAACAAATAATATCTAAAAAAGATTTCGCTAAAAGAATAACGATTTACGCAGTTTTTTGCCTATTAGCGATTGCAATTTCATTGGCTATTGGAATTTTTGGCTACCATTTTTTTGGTAAACTATCCTGGATCGACAGTTTTTACAATGCATCTATGATTCTAACAGGAATGGGACCAGTAAATAAACTTGTAACTGTTGAAGCAAAGCTATTTTCTTCCTTTTATGCACTTTTTAGTGGAATAGCATTTTTAACAACTGTTGCTATTTTCGTATCGCCAATTGCACATCGAATTATGAGTTTATTGCATGTGAAAGATATTGAATGAAAATTTTTTCTTAATCCAATTCAATAACCGTGATTTCTGGTTTAATTCCAATTCTCCCCATATATCCCAAACATCCCAAACCACGATTTACATACAGTTTTTGCTTTTCTGTTCCATAAATTCCAGCCCATTGAGGGTAAATATACTTTGACGGACTCCATTTAAATCCAGGGATTTCTATTCCAAACTGAAATCCATGTGTGTGTCCTGCCAAAGTTAAATCAATTTCAGGGAAATCAGTTGTTACTTGCAAGTTCCAATGACTTGGATCGTGAGAAAGTAAGATTTGAAAGCTCGATTTATCAATGTTTTCATAAGCTTTGTGTAAATCACCATATTTTTTAAAATTGTAATTTCCTCCCCAATTTTCAATTCCAATTAATGAGAAAAATTCATTTTCCTTCTCAATTTTAACATGATTATTCAACATTAAATTCCATCCAATTTTAGTATGAAAATCAATCATGTCTTGCAGGTTTTTATCTTTTTCAGCTTCAGAATCCCATGATGCATAATCTCCATAATCGTGATTTCCAAGTGTTGAGAAAACTCCATGAGGTGCTTTCAATTGATTTAAAATTGGCTCAAACTCAAAAGCTTCCTCTGTTTTATTGTTTACTAAATCTCCGGTAAAAACAATTAAATCAGGCTTTTGCTCCATTACCAAATTGATTGCTTTTTGCAATTGATAATTTCCTTGTAAACTTCCTGTGTGTATATCAGAAATTTGCACAATTTTGAATCCTTTGAAAGAATTTGGAATTTTTGGTGATTTAAATTTCAATTTATGAACTTTAAAATCATAGGCTGTGCGAACAATCCCATAAGAAAAACCAGCAATTGGAAGCAAGGCAGAACTTAAAGCAACTTTTGAAACGAAAGCTCGACGAGAATTTAAAATACCTTCAACTTCTTCTTTTCCAACTGAAAAAATCAAACTTCTCAACCAATTGAAGAAGGTGAAAATCAAGAAAACTAAAGCAATTACAAGTTTAGTAATTAGTAAAATAAAAAAGATATTTACGATTAAGTTTCTAATAAAAGTATTGTCTATCATTCGACTAGAAAAAGTCAAAGCATAAACTGAAATTGTTGAAATCCACCAAATCCAAATAAACTTTTTAACATTGAAATTAGTAGAATTTGAAATATATGCTTTTGCAACTAAAAATGACCCAATTTCCGCTAAAAGCAAAATTGAGATTAAAACTATTGGTAAAATTAATCCTCTTTTCATTCTTTTTATTCTTTAATATTTAATTTTTATTCTGGTAAAAATAATTTATCCATTGTAATTTCACTGTCAATTAAACCCAAATAATGGCTATTTTTTATCGCCGGAAAGGTTGTTAATAAGGTTGTAAATGTTGCTTTTTTAGATTTTGTTGCTTCCATAAAAGTCCATTTCTTTTGCTGTAGTTGTACAGCATAAGATTTAGTAATTGCATAATTTCCTTTGGTGAATTTTGCTTCACACAAATTGATTATAAAGTCAGCCCGATCAATTATCATATCAATTTGGGTTCCGGCATAATCTTCATCGCCTTTGAAAACCCATGAGCCAGTGGAGCAATAAACGCCGCTAATTCCTAAGGCTTTTTTGACTTGAGTTAAGTGCAACATACAAATATTTTCAAAAGCATAACCACTCCAAGCGACATAAGTACTTTTTTTAGATAATTGTTCCCAAGTTCCTTTTCCTTCTTGCTTGTTTGGTTTAATAAATTTTAAATAAAAAAGTGTGTATAAATCTGTTAATTTATAAATTGCTAATTTCTTTTTATTAATTAGCGGACGATAATTTGATATGAAATCACATTCTTCTAATTCTTCTAATGTTCTATTCAACGTTGCTTGGCTTAGTTTTGTTCGCAGGAGTAATTCATTTCTTGTCATTCCTCTTGGTTTTGTTGCCAAACTTTCAATTACATTTATATGATTATCAGCATTTTTAAACAAAGAGTGATATAAATGTAAATATTCATTTCGCAGTAATCCTTGAGGAGAAAAACAAATTTCATCAATTAATTGAGTTGCGCTTTTACCCTTTTGCAATTCTTTCAAATAAAATGGAATACCGCCCATGGCCATATAAATTTCCAAAATTTGATAGTGCGACAAATTGATTTTCATACTTTTTAAATACAACTCTGTTTCATACAAATTAAATGGCATCAATTGAATTCGTTGAGTTACTCGCCCATACAAACCTCCTCGAGCATTGATTAATTTTTGTTTTATCCACGATGAAGCAGACCCACAAGCAACCAATAAAACATGGTTCATATTTGACAAATTCTGATTCCATAAATATTCTAATGCAGAAATAAAACTAGATTTCGGAGTGTCAATCCATGGCATCTCATCTATAAAGACAACCATTTTTTGCTTTTTCACTGGTATTTTTTCTAAAAATAAATTTAAAAAATAAAATGCCTCTGACCAGTTTTTAGGAACTTGAAATTTTTTTCTACTTCTTTTATTTAATTCTTGAGAAAAGTTTAAAAGTTGTTGCTCAATTGTTCCATCTTTTAAACCTGTTAGATCAAAAACCAAATTAGATTTTAAATGTTGTCGTATTAAAAATGTTTTCCCTACTCTTCGTCTTCCGTAAACTGCCAGAAACTCAGGTCTTCCAGACACTAATATTCTATCAATCTTAGCGATTTCAACCTCTCTACCAATCAATTTTTTATCAATCATAAAATATTATTTTTGGATAAATCTTTACAAATATATAATATTTATCCAAGTATAGCATAATTTTTAGATTTATTTATAATATTTAAACTGGATAAATAAATCAAATAAATACACATTTATCCAATTATAGAGTGAAAAATTAAACCAAAATAAATTTATAATTGGATAAATATATCAAAAAATGCATCATTTATCCAACTATAAGAATATAAAAAACCAAAAAAACAACTTAATTTTTCTATACAAATCAAAAATATTTCATACTTTTACAACTATTAAATCTAAAGCATTTCTTTAAATAAAGTATTTTGAAAACAATCCAAGATAAATTCGACACATCAGAATCAATCTTACAAACGCTAAAGGAATTCAATTCAAATGGAATCAATTTACTTGTAAAAAGAGATGACTTAATTCATGAATTTGTTTCGGGAAATAAATGGCGAAAATTAAAATATTCACTTCTCCAAGCCCAATCAAAAGGTAAATCAGGAATCCTAACATTTGGGGGAGCTTTTTCAAATCATTTAGTTGCAACAGCTTCGGCTTGTCATGCTTTAAATTTTAAATCAATTGGTTTTGTGAGAGGAAATGAATTAAGTCCAGATTCAAATAAAACGCTCAAAAAATGCCATGAACTGGGAATGCATTTAGTTTTTTTAGATCGTGAAACTTATTTAATGAGAAATGATTACGATTATTTGAATGAATTAAGAAATGAATTTCCTGATCATTTTATCGTTCCTGAAGGTGGAGCAAATTTTTATGGAATAATTGGTTGTCAGGAAATATGGAATGAAATTCCACAAAAAATAGATCATCTTTTTGTTTCTCAAGGCACAACGACAACCAGTTGCGGACTTTTATTAGGACTTCCCGAAAATACAACATTAAATGTTATACCAGCTCTAAAAGGTTTTGATTCTCTTTCCGAAATGAAAAAATTATTAAAAAACACACTTTTTGAAGAAGATTTAATTGAAGATTTAATGCAAAAAGTTGTTGTACATTCAGATTTTCATTTTGGAGGTTATGGAAAATACGCGGAAGAATTATTAGATTTTATGAACGATGTAAAACTAAAATATGGAATTCCATTAGATCATGTTTACACTGGAAAAGCATTCTTTGCAATGATGAAGGAAATACAAAAACCAGCCTATAAAAATCAAACAATTGTATTTTTACATACTGGAGGTTTACAGGGAAACTTATAAAAAATTATAAATGACAAATACTGAATATATAAATAAACTTAGGATTTTTGCAACTTTAATGGTCATCATGCTTCATGTTGCCGCTCCAGTAAGAGATCAACTTGAAAATATGAATGTTTTGAATTGGTTTGTCGGAAGTTTATTCGACGGTTTTTCAAGAGCAGGAGTTCCACTTTTTTTAATGATTAGCGGAGCACTTTTACTCAATAAAAAAGAATCATTCAAAGATTTCTATGTAAAAAGATTGTTGCGAATTTTAATGCCATTTATATTTTGGGGAATATTTTATGCATTTTATTGGCCGGTAAGCACAGGGAACGAAATCAATATTACAGAAACAATTTTTAGTATATTTAAAGGTCCAAGCTCCTATCATTTATGGTATCTTTATACAATAATCGGAATTTATTTGGTCAGCCCCTTTTTAAGAATTTTGATTGAAAACATTACGAAAAGCCAATTACAAATTTTATTGATTTTAGGTTTGATTTTTAATGTTATATTGCCTCATTTATATTCAGAATTTTATATTTGGCTTAAATTAGATTTAAAATTAGGTTTTCAATTGCCTATGATTGACGTTTATTTATGGTATTTCATTTTAGGATTTTACCTCCAAAAATATTTTTCGCCATCAAAAAAAGTAAACTTTTATTTATTTGCTTACATTTTCACTTCCATAATTACAGTTTTCTTGGGGTATTTAGTTTATATTCACGACAAAACTTACAATCCATTATTTATTGTAAATGAATCTCCATTCGTTTTATTACAGGCAATATTTATCTTTTTATATTTCAAAACAAAAAATTCTAAAGAAAAAAATAAGCAATCAAAAATTATTTTTACACTTAATTTTTTAAGTTTTGGCTTGTATTTAATTCATCCATTTATAATTGATTTATTGGATAAAGGTTTCTTAGGTTTTGCTCTTCATGCAAAAAAAATGGATACAATTCTTGCAATTCCTTTGACTTATTTGACTGTTTTAATTTCTTCCATATTAATTTGCTGGATTATTTCAAAAATACCAATTCTAAAAAAAATAATAAATTAAAAAAGTTCATCAACTGTTATTTTTTCGTTATAAATTAATTCTAAGAAGAAAATAACGTAATTTTGCTAATTGGAATGAGAAAATTAAAAATAAGTTTGGTTAAATTATTTTTTTTAGCAACAGTTATGCTGCTG
>CAMBRH010000139.1 GCA_945870115.1 Chitinophaga pinensis
ATCATGTTTGAAGGAATTCCAACTTATCCTGATGCAGGAAGATTTTGGCAAATTGTCGAAAAATACAAAGTGAATCAATTTTTAACTGCACCTACTGCAATACGTTCCTTAATGGGCTTTGGAGAGAAGTACGTAAATGATTACGACCTTAGTTCTTTGAAAGTAATTGGAACTGTTGGAGAACCAATAAATGCTGAAGCCTGGCATTGGTATCACGAACATGTTGGAAAAGGAAATTGTCCAGTTGTAGATAATTGGTGGCAAACAGAAACGGGTGGAATCATGATTTCAGGTTTAGGAAATTTATCTCCATTGAAACCAACTTTTGCAGGTTATCCGCTTCCAGGAATTCAACCAGTTTTGTTAGATCAGGAAGGAAAAGAAATTCAAGAACACGATGTTGAAGGATATTTATGTGTAAAAGCTCCATGGCCGTCGATGTTAAGAACAACTTATGGAGATCACGAAAGATGTCGTGTAACTTATTTTTCACATTACGATGGATATTATTTTACTGGTGATGGCGCAAAACGCGACGAAGATGGAATGTACAGAATCATCGGTAGAATTGATGATGTAATAAATGTTTCGGGTCACCGTTTTGGAACTGCGGAAATTGAAAATGCCATTAATGAAAACGATTTAATCATCGAATCGGCAGTTGTGGGTTATCCACACCCTGTGAAAGGTCAATCGATTTATGCTTTTGTTGTGTGCGAACATGCATATGAAAATGCAGATGATGCGCGCAAAAGTATTTTAAATACAGTAACAAAAGAAATAGGAAAAATTGCCTTACCAGAAAAAATTCAATTCGTTTCAGGTTTACCAAAAACACGTTCAGGTAAAATTATGAGAAGAATTTTACGAAAAATTGCTGAAGGTGATACCACAAATTTAGGTGATACTTCAACTTTGTTAGACCCTTTGGTGGTAGATGAAATTGTGAAAAACGCAATTTAATTTAATTAAATGAAATTTATTTTTGAATTTTATCGATAACTCCAGAGGAGTTAAATGTTTATAACGAGGGATGCAATCCCTCGTGAGGGAAAATTTTAATTCTTGTTTTTGGCGTGCGTTTTTTGTGGTTGTTGAGCCTGTCGAAATAAAAAACCATGACAAAAACAAATCTTATTTCTTAACTTTGCATCATGACAAATCCAATCGGTGTTTTTGATTCTGGCTACGGAGGTTTAACAATTCTAACAGAATTAAAAAATAAACTTCCAAATCATGATTTCCTTTATTTGGGAGATAATGCCCGAACACCTTATGGAACTCGTTCATTTGAAGTTGTTTATGATTTCACGCTGCAAGCAGTCGAATATTTATTTTCGCAAGGTTGCGAATTAGTTATTCTTGCTTGCAATACGGCTTCTGCAAAAGCTCTGCGCAGTATTCAGCAAAATGTGTTGCCATTAAAATATCCAGGGAAAAGAGTTTTAGGAGTCATTCGACCAAGTTCTGAAATTATAGGAAATTATTCCAAAACGAAGAATATCGGTATTTTTGCCACCGAAGGAACCGTAAAATCAGAATCTTACTTGATTGAAATTGAGAAATTTTTCCCAGAATTAATTGTTACACAGCACGCTTGTCCGATTTGGGTTCCCTTGATTGAAAATTCTATTCACGAAACAGTAGGAGGAAAGTGGTTTGTTGAAAATGACATCAAATTATTGTTGGCGAAAAATTCAAAAATCGATACCATTTTATTGGCGTGTACTCATTATCCTTTGCTTGCAAAAATCATTCAAGAAATTCTTCCTGAAATCATTAAGCTCATTTCTCAAGGACAAATTGTCGCTGAAAGTCTGGTTGATTATTTGCAAAGACACCAAGAAATAAATGATAAATGCTCCCAAAATTCAAAAATCGAATTTCTTACAACAGAAAACCACTTGGATTTTGATAAAAAAGCATCGCAGTTTTTCTCAGAAATTGTGAGTTCAAAAACGGTTAGGTTGGGGTGATTATTTGTTTTATGATCTAATTGATAGATATCTAAAATGGATCTTCTTGATTTTTTCCTTCAAAATAGACTTTTGTAAATTGGTTTAAATTATCAGTGGTATTAGGAGTTTAGTTCGATTCTTCTTTAATTTCAATCTCGAAATTTTTGTAAGAAATTTTTAAATATATTTCTATTTAAAAAACTCATATTTCATAACTCATAACTCATAACTCCCCTTCAATCTCGTCCCCTCTCAAAATTCTCAATCTTTTTCTCGCTTCAGCAGTATACAAACTTCCCTTGTATTCAAAAAGAATTTTTTTGTACATTTCAATTGCCTTTTCTTTATCAGCTAAATTTACTTCATAGATTGATGCCAGTTGAAAAACGGCATCGTCAGCCAAAATATCATCACCGTGCATTTTTAATAAATCATTCAAAAATACAATCGCCTCATTCCATTTCCCTTGTTGTTGCATCGCTTGTGACTTTCTCAACAAGATTTCATCCGCCAAACCATGATATGGAAATGCTTTTACGATTGTATCATAAAGTTCAAATGCTTTATCGTATTGATGTTGCTCCAAAAGTAAATCCGCCAATGCAAACTTACTCATCGCAGTAAAATTACTATCCAAACCGTAATTGTCAGTAATCAAAATGGAAAGTTTCATCGCGTCATTTGCAATCAATTTTGTGGTCGATTGTTTTAAAATATCTAATTGAGATTGCGCAAATTTAAAATCTCCATCGTAATAAAAAATTCGTGCGTTTTTGAATTTCGCTTCAAAACCAATTGGTTCAAATTTAAAATCTTTGTCAATTTGCATATATAATAAGGACGATTCCCAAATTTCATCTTGAATGACATAAATATCTGCCAAAAGCATTTTTAATTCTGCCGATTGAATACTCGTTAATCCAGCCAAAGCCAAGGCTTTTTTTAATGTTTCAACAGCTTTTGGAGTGTCGTTTCCATAAAAAGCTAAAATATGAGCATATTGTTTGACAATTTCAATCGAATTTCGGCTAATCCCCAAACGAGTAATAACTTGATTAAATTCATTTAATGTTTCTTGAACTTCGTTTGGAGCATAATTTCGTTGTTCGGTAATTTCAATGTAGCGAGAATTTAACAAAGCAAATTCCGCTGGATAATAAAATTGTTTGTCTTCACCTAAGGAAACGACATATTTATAAGCCAATCGTGCTGCCCCATAATTTTTGTTTTGTAAACACATGTTTCCAATTTCCAAAACGCGAATTCCTTCTCCATTTTCTCTTTTATCCAAAGCTTGAGCTTGAATTATCGCAGAATTAAATTGTTTTTTCTGGATTAATAGCCAAATTAACATTTCTGAAAAAACAAAATCGTTTGGTTTCTTTTGAACTTTCGTCAATAATTTTTCCTTTAATAAATCCGTGTCGGAAGCTGAGCCTGTCGAAGTTTCAAGTGAAAAATCAATGTAACGAGCCAAAGAATTTTGAACCATGTCAATACTTGAAGAATTTGATTCCAATAAATTCAAATATTCTTCAATCATTTTTTCCGTTTCCTTATTCAAAATGTACATTTCAGCAAATTGAATATTTAAAGGAAAATCATCTTTTAAACTTTTTCTTCCTTTTTGCAAAGCTTCCATTGCTAAATCATTTTTATTAGCCGTTCTTAAAGCTTGATAAAGTGGAAGAATGGAATATGATGAAGGAGCAAATTCTTCAATTAAATCCTTGTAAATTTTTAGTGATTCTTTTGGCTTCTCCGTTTTCTGATAAAAATCTGCCAACATGATTGGATATTCAAAATCATCTTTATTCGCTGCGACCTGCTTTTTGAGAATTTTCTCAGCATCTTTATTATTAGAAGTATTTAACAAGCAATCGTATAATCTTTTGAAATTAAATTTGCTGTTTTCTATCGAATACACCTTTTGACAATAAGGCAACGCTTTTTCAAATTCACCATTATTGAAGTAAAATTGAGCCAATTGTGAGTCCGTTCCTTCTTGAGTCAACGAAAAATTGATACAAAAAAGGATTAAAAAAATACTTAAAAAGTGATTTAATGTTTTCATTTTCTTACTAGACTTAAAGAAAATTCAGTTAATTCTGCATGTAACTTATTAAAAGAAATTAAACTTTCACTTTGCGATGAAATGTATTCTTTTAGAATTAAGTTCAATTGATTTATCTTGTTTTTCTCAAATAATATGTATTCATCGTATTTTTTAATTTCGCCAGCACTTGATTCGATATCAGTTTTTAACTTTTTTAAAGTTTCAGATTCTTCCTTTGTTCCTCTTTCAAGTTGGTTGAAATATTTACCTGCGTGTTTTAACTTTTTCCTAACCGTTTTATATTCATTAATCTTGTCAGCCATTTTTCTGTCAATTGTGTCAGAAACATAATTGTGTTTAATCCTAAATTCAACTTCTTTTACTTTAAAAATAATGTTACTTAATGTGTCTACTTTATTTTGATAAAAAACTTTTCTAATACTATCATTTGTTTTTTGCATGGCATTTAGTTTTGTTATTTGTTCATCTTTTTTTAAGTCTTGACAAGAGAACAAAAATAAAATAGGAATTGATAATATGCTTATGTAAATTTTCATTGTATATTTTCTTTTAAGAATCAAAAATATGCAATTACTTTCGTTTTACAATATATTTTAACAAGAATTTGATTTTGCTGTGCTTTTCGCTTATTCAGGTAATAATTTTTCGTTTTGAAGTTTCTTAAGACTTATCTTAGCTTGTTCAGAATAAAATTCATTTTCTGAAATTATTTGTTTTAAATTTAATGCTGCTTTTTATATTCCTTTTGAGAAATCAATGTTTTTGTAGCGTACCAAAATGCTTCTTGATTGAAGTTTGTAAATTCATTGCTTAAACATTTTTCAAATAAGTCATTTGCTTTTTGAAATTCCCCTAAATTATAATAGCACAGCCCTCCATAAAAATTGGCGTTTAAATCCTCTGGATATGTTTTTAGAATTTCCTCAAATCGAATTAAAGACTTTTTGTAATTTCCTTTTGAGAAAAGCTCTATGGTTTTTGTGACATAATCAATATAAGGAATGTCAACTTGCTTCCAATCTAATTCATCGATTTCGTTATTCTTTTTTTCAAAATTAGCTGGCAATCCAGTAATTATTATTTGTTCAACTTTTATAGACGGTTTATTCCTATATTTTCTGTAATCCACTAATAAAAGTTCTTTGATGTACATTTCTTTTGCATTCCGAATTCTTTTTTCAAGTATTACAGAATTTTCGGACTTGTTTATTTTTTCTGCTTCTTTTGTTTCGATTGTAAGAATTTCAGTTTTTTCATCATTTTTTATGGTATTTTTCTCATCATTAATCAATGATTCTGTTTTTTTGTTTGAAAAATCCATTTTGATTGTTTTTGCAACAATTCTCCCTTTTTTTGGTATTTGTTTCAAAGAACTAATTTCATTTGGTATTTCAAGGTCTGTTTTTTCAATAGCTTGTTTTTGTTCATTTTTTGTGTTTTGAACAATTTTTTCTTTTTTAGTTTGAATTGAATTTGAGTAAATAAAAATAGATGAAATAATCAAAATAAATGCACCTATATATATAGTGTATTTTACGAAGGTATTTTTTGAAGTAGAATAACGTTTGTCTAATTTCTCCATCAGCGATATGTGTGAATTGTTTTTGCGCCATCCATCCATTGAATCTTTATCAAAGTCATCATTTAATTCAATATCTTGACCTTTTTGAAAATTCGTTATATCTTCACGACTAATGTTTTCTGAAAAATTGGTTTTATTATTTTTCATTTTATAAATTCTTGGTTTTGTAATAATGTGTTTTGTAAGTTTCGTTTTCCGTTTTGAATGTAGCTTTTTACTTTTTTTAATTCTAAATTTAAACTTGCAGCAATTTCCATGTATGATTTATCTTCTAAATAAAATAGTTTGATGCATTCTCCTTGCTCTTTCGTTAGATTTGAAATTGCTTCTTCCAATAAAAGTAGTTTCTGTTCTTTGCTTTCATTTTCTTCTGAATTATTAAACTCATTTTGTAATAAATCACTTGAAACATAAATATATTTATTCTTTCTATGAAATTGCATGCATTCATTTTTAACAACTTGATACAACCAACTTTTGAAATTCATGATGGAATGTTTAAAAATCTTTTCAGCTAATTCTTCGAATATTTTAGAACAAATGTCCTGCGATTCCGCTTCATCTTTGATGTATTTCAAACAAACACCCATTACTAAATGCCCATATCTTTCATAGATCACCCCAAAAGCGAGTTGATTTTTTGACAGTTTAAACTCTTCAATGAGTTCATTGTCATTTAATTGTCTATATTTTTTAGTCTTAAATTGAAACATATTATACCATAAAGATGCATTTTTTTCTTTGATTCCATAAAATTTCTAAAATAATTCCATATTTTTTCTCTTTCTTCATTCTTCATTCTTCATTCTTCATTTTTTTTTGAGCCTTTTCCTGCTTTACGCTATAGTCTCGTTTGTTTTGAAAAAAAAACCAACGAGAGCTGCCGCTACTATCAGGGGCATAGATTTATGTTTTACTGACTATATTGTTAAAACAATTCTATTTTATTAAATGAATTAAAAAATAGCTTCATGGTATAAAGGTAGTATTATGATGATAAACGAACTTTTTGATTAACATCATGATGCCGGAGGTATCAAATATCTGTAACGACGGATGAAGTCCGTCGTAAAGACTTAAGATTAATTAGTTTTTGGCGTGTGTTTTTGTTTAAAAACCATTACTAAAACCCATTTATATAAACCTCGCAGCTGCGAATACATACATTTACCTCACATTAATTTCCTTCGTGTCCTTTGTGAAATCTTTGTGCCTTCGTGTTTAAAAAGTAAGTAATTTTAGACACGCAAAGAAAGAAACTTCACTGTAAAGCCATAATTTTCTATTTTAAATCCGTAAATTAGCACAAATAAAATTTACTAAATATGAAAAAAATTGCTTTTTTAACTTCTGGCGGCGATAGCCCGGGAATGAATGCTTGTATTCGAGCAATTGTTAAAACATGTCTTTTTCATCAAATTACACCTTTTGCAATTTACGATGGTTTTCAAGGAATGATTGAAAATCGAATTTCTGAAATGAAATATGCAGATGTAAACAACATCGTTCAATTAGGAGGTACAATCATCGGAAGTTCGCGTAGTGAACAATTTATGCACAAGGAATTCAGAGATATTGCCGTTGCTAATTTGAAAAAACTGAATATTGATGGTTTAATTGTTATTGGAGGTGATGGTACGTTTACTGGAGCCACCATTCTTTCAAAAGAAATGAATATCCCAATTATTGGTATTCCAGGTACAATTGATAATGATATTTTTGGTACAGATCACACCATTGGTTATGACACCGCACTTAATACGGTTATAAATTCGGTAGATAAAATTAGAGATACTGCAAACAGTCATCATAGAATTTTTTTCATTGAAGTGATGGGAAGACATTCTGGCTGCATAGCACTAAATGCTGCACTTGCGTCTGGTGCCGAATCTGTCCTTTTACCTGAACACATTACTGATATTGAAAAATTAGCTGTACAGATTGTTGATCAACACAAAGGTTTGCGAGCTAGTATTATTATTGTCGCTGAAGGGGATGATGAAGGTGGTTCTTTAGAAATTATAAAAAAAATTAAACCTTACTTAAGTGACTATGATTTAAAATCTACTGTTTTAGGTCATGTACAGCGAGGTGGCAGTCCTTCAGCTTTTGATAGAATTCTGGCAACCAAAATGGGAGCATACTCCGTTGATCTTTTAAAAAATAAATTTTCTAATGTCATGATTGGATCTAAAGGTGATAATTTGGAGACAATATTGATTGAAAACGGAATAAAATTCAAAAATCATGCTGTAAACAATGATAATTTAGATTTATTAAAAAAAATGTTAACCCTAAACTGATTGATTTTTAGTTATTTATTTCTTATGTTAATTTTTTATTAAAAAAACGTTGTTAATTTACTTGCTAAAGTAAAAAGAGTGTGTATCTTTGCACTCGCAATTGAGAAAACGTTTTCAAAAGTCGAATGTTGAAAAGTAAAGTTTGAAATAAAAAAAGATTTAATTTTTGTTCGTAAAAGTTTGCGAGTTTAAAAAGTTTGTCTATCTTTGCACCCCGCTAGCGAGCGAAACGCAGAAGAAAAGATTAACTGATTTTGACAAGTATTAAATGAAAGAAAAAAACTTTTAAATTATTTTCAAAAACATTAGGAAGTTAAAAAAAGATGATTACCTTTGCACTCCGCTAACGAGCGAAACGCAAAATAAAAAAGCTTGAAGTCTTTTATCTTAAGTCTAAAAATCTTAAGTCTGATAACAAGTCTTATGTCTTAAGTGAAAAAATCTTAAGTCTATAACAAAAGAAGTTCTTTGAAAAATTGGGAAATAAGGAAACAAAGGAATGAATAAGCAGAATGGGCTACAACCAAATTCAAAGTTTTTACAACGGAGAGTTTGATCCTGGCTCAGGATGAACGCTAGCGGCAGGCCTAACACATGCAAGTCGAGGGGC
>CAMBRH010000140.1 GCA_945870115.1 Chitinophaga pinensis
ACTGTGGTTGTTCCAGAACAAGTTGTTGAATTTGAAACAGTTGCAGAAAAATTAGGAACTGTTGTCGTACCAGAATTTGAACCAATGTTTACCGTTGATCCACAATCCAAAGTGATTTCAGAATTACTAGCCAATTGAGCAGTGTCAAAAGTTGATTTCCCCGCATTGTTAATTACTCCATTTGGCTCAATTAACATTGAAATTACATGAATTTTTGTTTCATCATAAGATGCAGGTAAAGTAAAAGTATAAGTTGACATAAATTCTTCTCCAATTGCTACAGAAGTAGGAATAATACCACTTTGACCAGCAAATGATGGTAAAATCTCTCTTGCAACATGATCATAAACCATTTGAGCAGCAGGAACAGAAGAAGGTAAACTTTCATAACCACCCATTACACCATTACCACCTCCAGCATAATAATTTGTTTGATTGTAACCAGATGCAGTTCCTGTAACCTCATCTTCAGAAATTACACAAGCTAATTTATAATTTCCAGTTGTAGCTTGAATAAACTTTGCTTTTACGGTAACGGTTAAAGCACGTGTCGTACTGTTCCAAGTTGCCTCATTTTTCATGACAGCATCTGGTAAAATTTGAATATTTGTTAAGAATTTTTCTTCCATTGCAGATGGATCATCTTCTGGGCCTCTATCAACTAAAGATGTTGGATAGCCACCAATTAAAGCACCAATCCCTGTATCATAAACTGTATTTGTCATTGGATCACCATTGTGGACAGCAATTCCTGCCCAATATTCACCATAAGTATCTTCCATCATGTCCATGAAAACTGCACCTCTTGGGCACCAACCGCACCAAGTTCCTGTTCCTTCTTCCCCAACTACCATTTTCCCTAAAGCAGGTATAATTGGATTCACATTCATTGTTGCAACATTATCATTTGCATCACCATCAACTGTTCCGTTTACATTAGAAATTGTTGCTGTTAAGTCATTAGAACCTGCAACTAATATCATTGGAGAAGTTATCGTTATTGTTGTTTCAGCCAAAGAAGCCAAATTAATTCCAGTTACATTCTGAATAACATTTGAACCATTATAATTACAAGTAATATCAAAACTAGTAATGGCAGTTGTTCCTAAGTTTCTAACTTTCACTTGTCTAGAAACTGAACTTCCTACAAGATTAGAACCTGTGAAAGAAACTAAATTTGCGGCAGCATTAATTGTTGGCAAAACATAAGGAGTAACGGTATATTGAAAATCATCAACATAAAATCCAGATGCATAAGGAGCAGTTTGATCAACAGGAAAAATATCTATTGAAGCAATTTGATTCACTGCATTAGAAAAACTTCCTTTAGAAACATCATCAATAAAAACTTCCCATGTATTTGTATTGAAATTAATGTCTAATCTGAAATTAAACCAAACATTTTGTGAAAATGTTGAACTTAAATTTGTAGCTACACCATCGTCAAAAGTCATTGTTCCATCGTCATTAAAGTTTGCATTTAAAGCATAAACTTGTCCAATAGTTGCTGTTTTTTGCAAATTAAAATAAGCTGCTTTTCCTGTTTCGACAAACATATTCCATTCTAAAGAAAAACTTCCAGTATTTTGAACTCCAAAAACTTTTACCTGATCTACTGGACCACCACTTTGAACATTTGATGAAAAATACATTGAATTAGAAGGACTTACTGAATTTGCATTTGAAACCAAACCATCTTCTGCTCCTCCAGGAAGATTACTCCATGTTGTCCAAGCTCCAGCACTTTGTTGAGCCAACTTTTGACCAGCTGTATAGGAGTCAAAATTATCACTAAATGTTTGCGCAGTCATATAAGCTGAAACAAAAAGTGAACATATTAAAGTAATTTTTTTCATAAGTATATTTTTAACAAATTTAATTTATTTTTTAGAAGAATAGTTGTTGAATTGAGGTATATTATTGTAATCCTAACATATGGACATTAGACCCGCTTCGCTATAAGACGAAAGACATAGGACTTTGATTGATTTAGATACAAAATTGAGTTTTAGAATTGTTTTCAAGGTGCTTTTCGATATTGGGTTTTGAGTAACTCTTCAAATTCATAACTCATCATTCATAACTCATTATTATTCAATTTATTTCAAAATAGTCACATTTCCTTTGAAGATTTCAGTATTTCCTTCAACGCAAGTAACTTCAACATAATAATCAAAAACATCAGGATCTAATTTTCTTCCTTTAAATGTTCCGTCCCAACCAACTAATGGATCTGTAGATTCAAAAACCATTTCTCCCCAACGGTCAAAAACACGGAGTAACATTTTTGTTATTTGAGGACCTCTAACATAAAAAATTTCATTTTTACCTTTTTGATTTGGTGAAAAAGCATTCGGGATAAAAATATTTGGTGGTTTGCATTCATTGTTAAAACAATAAATTGAAATGGTATCACTTGCAGAACAATTTCCATCAGTTATTATAACTTCAAAAGTAGTTTTATCAGAAACAGTTGCCAAAGTAGATTGAGAATTGGGACTTGTCAAGCCTGTGGTTGGCGACCAAGAATACGTATAATTTCCACTTGGTGAAGCAAATAATGTGGTTTGCGTTCCTTCTAAAATCAGAGTATCGCTTGCAGAAGCATTTATTAATGCCGAATTTACAGGACTTACATTTATTAAAATTGAATCTGTAAAATTACAGCCGTTAGAGGAAATTACATCCACAAAAAGATAAGCTGCTTGTGTTGTTATTGCAGAAACTGATGTTTGGGAAATCTGTGTTTCAATCAAAGAACTTGGATACCAAGAATAAGTATAAGTGAAACCACTGTTATTGACTGCATTTGCAATAAAATCTTCATCTTGACAAACGTAACCAGAACCATTCAGAACTAATCCTGCACTTGTCAAACTGACGACGACGCTATCAATTTTTGAACATCCGAAATTACTCATTCTAACATAAAAAGTTTGCACTTGATTTACTGGAAAGACTGAAAAAATCGAATCAGCTATATTTGTGTTCAAAGTATCAGTAAAGTTTCGATTTGAAGACCAAATAAAATTATCTGCAATTCCTCCGGTCATGGCAAGTAATTCGATGAAGTTTGATTCACACATTAAGGTATCGTTTGAAACAATATGGTTAAAAGGTGAACCAACTACAATTGTTGTTTTCGCAGTATCAACTAACAAACAAACACTGTCTTTAGAAACTAAAAAAACATTATAAATTCCAGCAGAATCAAAAATTATTGTAGGACTAAAAATAACTGACGAAGTATCCCCATTTCCAAAAACCCAAAAATATTCATCGGATGCAATTGTATTATTTTGAAAAGTAACACTTAAAGGGGCGCAACCGATTTCTGTACTTGCAGTAAACTCAGCATCTAAAACAAGCTGGAAATCAAATTTAAAAATTAGATTATTACAATTTGGACTTAAATTTTGATTTGACCAAGCATTTGTCGAAGTAGGAAAGTCACTATTTCCTCCACAACCACCACAAACTGACTGGTAAACTACGCCATTTTTATCAAAACGAGAAGTTCCACCATCAACATGTTCTTGAGCTTGATTTCCTCCTAAATAACTACCATATTTTAAACCAGTAAAATCACGTTCAACAACCATTAAATAGAAATCAAAACCATTTGGTGAATTTGATAAAAAAGCATCTGGTGAAACTGGCATTCCACTTAATTGAACCCCTTGTAAAATATTTGCTCCCCAACCAGAAACATACATGTTTCCACAAATATCAACCAAAAATGCTGATGGAGAAATATTTACAGCCGTATTTCCATTTCCAAAAACAGTTGAATTTTGTAAAGTAGCTAAATCTGGACTTAATTTACAAATAAATTGCCCACTATTTGGATTTACAAAAGTTGCGTTTAAAACCTCAAATGTTCCGCCTCTAGATTGCCCTAAAAGAAAAACATTGTCATTCCGATCAATTTCGACGAATAGGGCTTGGTCATAATCTGCTTCACCGACATAAGAAATTCTCTGTAAAATACTTCCAGCAGGATTTAATTTCCCTACAAAACCATCTGCTACTCCCCCGTTATAGACATTTTGCCAAGCTCCAACAGTTTGTGGCAAATCATTAGAGGATGTTCCACCGGCAAAAACCATGTTAAAACTTGAATCAATCTTGATTGAATAGATGGCATCATTATTTGTTCCTCCCATGTAAGTTGAAAACAATAAAGCTGAAAAATCTGGATTTAATTTAAAAATTACCCCATCTTGCATACCTGCATTTGTGTTTTGAATAGCATTTACAGTAGGGAAATTCGTTGAACGTGAACATGAGCCAATTAAAACATTGTTTAATGAATCTAACATAATTTCTCCACGAAACTGATCTCCATAATTGGAAGTTAATGAATCATAATAAACCACAGCACCGTAGTTTCCACTTCGACCAAATTCTGAATAATTCACTCCATCATTTTCGCTACCTCCAACATAAGTTGATGCCAATAGATTTTGTCCATTTGAACTAATTTTCGCTACATAAATATCAGTTCCTTGTCCACCAAAATTAGACCCATTGAAAGAAACAGACAAAAATTGTCCACCTCCATGATTTCCTTGAAAACCACCTTGAATTGGGAAATCCGCACTTGAAGTCGCACCATAAATGTATAAATTGTTTTGCTTGTCACAGATTAGACTGTGTGCAGTTTCTGTCCCTTGATTATCATCTCCTCCACCTAAAAAAGTTGTCCAAATCATTGTTGTTCCATCAGCTGAATATTTTGAAATAAAAGCATCAGTTGTTACAGATCCTCCAACATTTGGAACGGTGAAATTTGAATTCACATCATATGCAGAATTATCAGGAGTTGGATAAGCATTTCCATAAACTGTTCCGGCAGAATAAGCTGTACCATCGTGACCATAAGTTGCAGTCATTCCAAAATTATCAGTTATCGAACCGCAATAAGTTGCAAAAACTAAAACTGGATCGATAATTAATTGAAAATCTGGATTGTATTTACCTAATTCAAATGAAATTTTATTTCCTTTAAGAGCAAAATTGCATTTTACTTCAACAATTTTTCCATTAATTATTTGATAAGAATAAGGTTTATTTTCCTGAATAATTCCGTTTTTTGTTTCAATGATTAAATTTTCTGCTTTGTTGATTTGAATTCTCTTTTGTCCAACATATTCCAACTGTATTAAAGCCGGATTTATATTTGCTTGAACATGAAATTCATATTTTAATTGTTCTTTTTCTTCAATTAATTTTAAATCAATTCCAGAATATAAATCTTTTAAAGTTGCTTCGTAATAGGCTTTTACATTTCCTTGCCATTTTGACTTATCTTTTCCAAGAAAAAAATTGTAATAGGAATCAATCGCTTTTTCTTTTTGAATTGATTTTATTTCATTTGAACCTAAAAAATTAAGGTGAATTGCATCTTGAGTATATTTTTGAGAATTTTCGTTATTTTCTTTGAAATTTGCATGTGCTTTCTGATAATTGGAATAATCAGCTAAATGAAATAACATTTTGTGTTGCTGAATCCATAAGTTTCCTCCTTGGAACTGACTTTTAAAGAGAATTTCCTTCTGCCACTGACCTTTATTTTCAATAAAAGCGTGATGAATTGAATGTTTGTGTTCAATTTCTTGCGAAAAAGAAAGCAAGTCAAAAATTAAAAATAATCCTAATAAAATTCTCATGATTTGAAAAGCAATAAAAAAATGTAAATTTGTATAAAAATAGCAAAAAAAATAAATCAAAATCCGTTTTAGATGAATTTTAAAAAAATTAACGCTCAAGATATTTCTTTTTTCGAACAAAAATTTTCAAATAAATGTTTTTATGATGCTAATTCCATTAAAGAATATGGTCATGATGAAACGGAAGACTTGAATTTTCCACCAGATGTTGTTTTGAAACCAGAAAATACTTTGGAAGTTTCTGAAATCATGAAATATTGCTTTGAAAATAATATTTGTGTCACTCCAGCTGGAGCTAGAACGGGATTAAGCGGTGGAATGTTGCCAATTTTTGGAGGTGTTTTACTTTCCATGGAAAAATTCAATAAAATCTTAGATATTGACGAAAAAAATCATCAAGTAACAACTGAACCAGGTGTAATTACGCAAGTTTTGCAAGATACAGTGAAAGAAAAAGGTTTATTTTATCCACCAGATCCTGCGAGTAAAGGAAGTTGTTTTATAGGTGGAAATGTTTCTGAAAATTCTGGCGGACCAAAAGCTGTTAAATACGGTGTAACAAAAGATTACGTTTTAAATTTAGAAATTGTCTTGCCGAATGGCGAAATCATGTGGACAGGTGCAAATGTGATAAAAAATGCAACTGGTTATAATTTAACGCAATTAATTACTGGAAGTGAAGGAACTTTGGCGATAATTACAAAAATTGTGTTAAGATTAATACCTCATCCAACGCAAGATTTGTTGATTCTTGTTCCGTTTTACGATGCTCAAAAAGCATGTGAAGCAGTTGCAGCAATTTTTCAAGCAGGAATCACACCAAGTGGATTGGAATTTATGGAACGTGATGCGATTTTGTGGACCTTACCTTATGAACCTGAAACAGTTATCGAAGTGAAAGATTCGCACCAAGCCCATTTATTGATTGAAGTAGATGGCTTTGATCAAGAAGTTTTGATGAAAGAATGTGAAAAAATCATGGATGTTTTAGCGAATTTTGAAACAGACGAAATTTTATTCGCTGAAAATCAAGCACAAAAAGATCAATTGTGGAAATTGAGACGAAAAGTTGGAGAAGCAGTTAAATCACATTCAATTTACAAAGAAGAAGATACCGTAGTTCCAAGATTTGCCTTGCCAAAATGTTTGGAAGTTGTGAAATCTGTTGGAGCAAAATATGGTTTTAAATCTGTTTGCTATGGTCATGCTGGAGATGGAAATTTGCATGTAAACATCATAAAAGGAGATTTATCTGATGATTTTTGGGACAATGAATTGTCAAAAGCAATTTCTGAAATTTTTATTGAAGTAATAAAAATGGGTGGAACAATTTCTGGAGAACACGGAATTGGCTTGGTTCAAAAACCTTATATGCCACTTGCTTTTTCGGAAGTTCAGTTAAATTTGATGCGAGAGATTAAAAAGGTTTTTGATACGAAAGGGATTTTAAATCCTGGTAAGATTTTTTGATTAAGTTTTTCTAAAAATCCTTTCCTCATCGTTATTTCTAAAATTTTATTTTATCATCAACTTGGGTTGACTCAAAAATAAAATTTTAAAAAACCTCGATTAAAGAACTTTAAAAAAAAACTTGGAATTATTTTTGGGGAAATATTAATAAAAAATTTATTGGCGAATGGATAGGAAATCCATTATTGCTAGGTATTGAGGTTCCTTAATTTTACTATTTGTTTTCGTTATTTTTTATAATTTCTTTTATTTTTTCATAATACTTATTTGTCACTTTAATTATTGTTGGATCTACTTTTGAATAAATTATTTCAATAGTATCGCCAATTTCGAAGGATGAATAATCTCCATGAATAGCTGCAACTATTTTTTTATTTTTCACTGTGAATTTAACATAACTTTTTCCTTTCCTTCTAATTCCTCTAAATCCAATTTTCGATATAACCGCTTTAGTTTTGATGGAGTTTTTTAATTTGTTGTTATCCTGTTTTTGTAAATAATTTCCTAAGAAAATGAAAACACCTAAAGTTAAAATCAAGATCATCAACTTTATTCCTGGATGAATCAAAGACTTTTCCTCATTCTTCATTTTATTAAAAATCATATTATTTAAATTCTTGTACTTGAAAACGGTTGTGTTTTTTTTTAGATTTAAAAGTTCAAACTCTACCCCAAAATCTTCTTAAAAGCCTTTCCCATATTTTCAATAACATCAGTTATAAGCATACTTTCAAAACTTTGTGATTCAAGACATAAATCTGCTGCTAAGCCATGAATGAAAACACCCAATTTTGCGGCTTCTAATACTTCGTAATTTTGTGCTAAAAAAGACAAAATAATT
Source organism: Chitinophaga pinensis (assembly GCA_945870115.1). Taxonomy (GTDB): domain Bacteria; phylum Bacteroidota; class Bacteroidia; order Flavobacteriales_D; family Crocinitomicaceae; genus M2408. The sequence continues at coordinate 7,984 of CAMBRH010000140.1, forward strand.
CCAGAAAGTGCATCTCCAGAACCGCCTTTTGCCAAACCTGAATTTCCAGTTGTATTTCGAAACGATTCAAATCCATCTGTTAGAAAAGTTTGATGACCTTTTAAAACAATTATCACATTTAACTCTTTTGCTTTAAGTTGAGCAGTTTTTATTCTTTCCTCAGTCGTTTCGTGTTCTCCAAAAAGTCGATCAAATTCTTTTGTATGCGGCGTTAAAATGGTGTTTTTTGGTAATAATTTTATAAAATCTTGATTTTTTGCTAATAAATTTAATCCATCAGCGTCAATTAACAAAGGAACTTTACAATTTTTAAGAACATTTTTAAGTAAAATCTCTGAATCTAAAGACATTCCGATTCCTGGACCAATAGCAATACTCGAATATTTATCAAAATTCAATTCTTGATTTTCACGAAAACTCAACATCGCTTCTGGCAGAGAATTTTGGAGAATAGTTCTTTCTTCTTCAGGAATATTAACGGTTAATAATCCAACTCCGCATCGTAAACAAGCCTTTGCTCCTAT
>CAMBRH010000141.1 GCA_945870115.1 Chitinophaga pinensis
GAAATCGAATATTTTCCCCCTTATTTTTTAGCTAAAAACAATTTCGGTTCTCAATTATATAGTTCCAATTTTAATTTAATTTTAGAAACAAAAAACGGAAGAATTTTAATTGATACTATAAACTCACTTTATCTACTAAACGATGCTAAAAAAATTCAAATTTTTGATGCCCAATACAAGCGTATTTCAAAATTTAAATCAAAAGGAATTTTTTACGCTAATTTTTACAACAAATTAATTTATTCTGAAAAATTGCCGGTTTTGGATATTTATGGTAAAGTAAGCAAAATTAAAACCGAATTTACCGAATTAATTCCTCTAGAGGACGGCTATTTTTACATTCGAGAAAAAAGTAAATTCTGTCAACTTTTTGACAAAAATCTAAATAATCTAGTACCTGAAATATCAGAAATAAAAAAAATAACTTATTTACAAGACAATCTTTTTGGTTTAACGACTAAAAATGGTTATATTATTTACGATAATTTGAACAAAAAAAAATATACAGGGTATAAAAATGCAACCCCAAATTGGGAAGAAGGAATAATACTTGTAGAAAATAAAACTGGAAAATATCGATTTGAATTTTTAAACAGATCTTTTGAAAATATCATGGGGAAATCTTTCTCAAATGCAACCAAATTTAAAAATGGATTTGCATCAATTGTTGAAGATAAATCATGGACAATTATTGATAAAAAGGGAAATCAAAAATCCTATCCAAATTACAATCCAATAGAAAATTTATCACTAAATATATTTAAAACAACAGAAAAAATAAACTTAGGAGTAGTTGATTCCAATAGTAAAATTATAATTCCTATTGAATTTGAAAAAATAAATTTCATTAATCAAAACATCATCCAAGGAATTAAAGAAGGAAAATTATTTTACTTTGATTATCAAGGAAAAATAATTTATGAATAAAAATCGAAAAATAACTTTACTTTCCTTTTAGAATCATTAATTTACCTTGCTTTTTATCAATTTCAATCATATAAATTCCATCTTTTAAATTCTTAACATCAATCTTTTCACCTTTTAAAACATTTTTTTTACTCAAAACCAAATTACCTTGTAAATCTACAATGTTAATTTCTAAAGCGTTCTCTTGAAACTCAATTTCCTCACTTACAGGGTTTGGACTAATTAATTTAGCCAATTCTTTTTCGTTTATAGAACTGGTATTTATCCAAAAGCTTAAATTATAAGACCAAATTGAGCGCCCAAAAGTACCTGCAACTAGTCTTTTATTTTCAAAATCAATATCTAAATCTGAAACCGTTGCAATTGGCAAGTTTTGACCTAGTAAATCCCATGTCAATCCATTATTTACTGAAACGAAAACACCACCATCTGTTCCTATAAATAAATTCTCATTACCATTTATAACAAATGAAACGAAAGAATTAATTCCAATCGCGGGTAAATTATTTGCAATATTCATCCAAGTTTGCCCACTATCTGTACTTTTAAAAATTAAAGCTTGATTAAAATTTTGGTAATAACCACTCATTGTAACAAATAATGTTTGAGAATTTAATTTTGAAAAATTCACAGAAGTAACAAACTTTTCGGGTAAATTTGAACTTATATTTTGCATATTTCCATCTACATCTCCAAGCCAAACTAATCCATCGCTTGTCCCAACTATTATTTGGCTTTCATTTAAAGAATTGTGTTTTATTTTTGTAATTGTGTGGTAATTCTCTGGACTAATGGCAGTTCCTAATCCTACTTGAGTTAAATCTGCAGAAATTGGTTCCCAAAATCCAAAAGGTGGATTATCCATTTTCATTAGCCTATTAGATCCTGCAATTATTCTAGAATTCTTATAAGTGTATGGTGTAAACCAATTTGTATTTACCTCTTGAGTAGAAATATCAACATATCCATTATTATCATCAAGCCAATATAATCCAGCATTTTGAGTTTCATAAATTATACTATGGTCAGCTTGATCAATATAGGTTACTTCAAAACCATCACCTCCAAAGTCTCTAGACCATTCAGTTGTCAAATAATTTCCTGAAGTTGTTCCATTATCTTGTGCACCACCAGAATAAACTCCATTTTCAAAAGAATTTGCATTTATATCATAAAATTGGGTTATGGGTAATGCTCCTAAAGTTTGCCAAAAAGCACCAGAATCTTCTGTTTTATAAATCCCTCCATCAGTTCCAATAATTTGAGTTGTTTGATTTTGAAAAATTAAAGCATGCTTATCTGCATGAACTTCATATGTTGACCAATCAGGAACATTTGGAGTCCAAGTAACACCTGCATCGTAACTCTCATATTGATTTACTCCTGGAACAATAATGTGATTTTCATCAAAGGGATCAACATAAATCTCACCAAAATACCAACCAAAACCACCTGTAAATCCTGGGTCCAAACCTTGCAAACCTCCATTTGCCCCAATTCCTGACCAACTAACTCCTTCGTCAGAACTGACATAAATGTCTTGCAAATTATAATCTACACTAATAAAAATAGCATATAATTTAGATGGATTACTTGCAGAAAACTGAATTCCAACACGAGATTGATCTGTATCTGGCAATCCATTTGTTATACGAACCCAGCTGTCTCCGCCATCAATAGATTTATAGATTCTTGAATCTGGACCAGCAGAAATACGATGTCCTTCAAGATTTAATCTATTAAAAGAACTTGCCAACAAAACTGAAGGTTGACTTGGGCTTCTAACTACATTAGTAACTCCTGATGAATCAGAAACCAACAAAGTATTTACCCAAGTTGCTCCACCATCCATTGTTTTATAAATCCCTCTCTCATTTGTTTTTTGAAATGGATCTCCCAATGCACCAACAATAATTTCTGAAGAATTCAAAGGATTAATGGTGCAAGAAGTAATTATTCCAGCCTGAGATAAGCCAATATTTACCCACGTTTCACCAAAATCAACAGATTTATAAAAACCATTTCCCATAAAAGAACCTCCACCAAAGTTTCTATCTCCAGTTCCTACATAAATAATATTATTGTTGTTAGGATCTACAGTTATTGAACCAATTGCTAAGGAACCAAAATCGTCAAAAACTGAATTCCAGTTCAAGCCACCATCAATTGTTCTAAATACTCCTCCATTTGCTGTGCCTGCAAATAAAGTATCACTTCCCAAATTTAAGGCCGTTAAAACATCAACTCTCCCTCCAATATTGAATGGTCCTTCCAACCTCCAGTCTAAATTATGTTCTGGTCCACGATTTAAAGACTGGACATTATTTTTAATTTCTCTAATTTTAGAAATTCCTAAGTAAAATGCATCAGCATCAAATCCAAAAACGGGATTGGATCGCACTAAATTCCAATAATCATATGCTTTTGGCTCAATTCTTTTTGAAACATCAACAATTTTCTTTACATTTCTACAGGAATTTACACTTATTAAAATGCATACCAGCAAGGACAATCTTAAAATCAAAAGTTTCATAAATTAAAGTTTTAACAAATATAAGAAAAAAAAAGGCGATTCTGATAGAATCGCCTTTTTTAAAGTATAAGAATTATATTTATTCCCTGCGCTAACGCTAGGTCTTCAAATGCTACGCTTTTTCTTCTTCCTCAGTTGAATCTGATTCCTCAGCCTCATCTGAATTTTCTGTAGCTTCAGGAGTTGAAGTAGTATCTTCAACAACTTCTTCTTGAGTTTCTGTTGCAGCTGTTGAACTAGCAGTTGTTGCAGCTCCACCTCTACGAGATCTTCTTGTAGTTTTCTTAGCTTCAGTCATGTTCAACATCAATTCATTGAAGTCAACTAATTCAATCATACACATTTCAGCATTATCACCTAAACGGTAGCCTGTGCGAATGATACGTGTATAACCTCCTGGTCTTCCAGCAACTTTTGGTGCAACATCTCTGAACAATTCAGAAACTACTTCTTTTTGTTTTAAATAACTAAATACAGTTCTTCTTGAGTGAGTAGAATCTGTTTTAGATTTAGTTATCAATGGCTCAACATATACTCTTAGAGCTTTAGCTTTAGCAACTGTTGTTGTAATGCGTTTGTGCTCAATAAGAGAACAAGCCATATTAGATAGCATAGCTGCTCTGTGTGCAGTTTTTCTACCTAAATGATTGAACTTTTTACCGTGTCTCATAATATTTTCTTTTTAGACTTTTGACATTAGACATAAGATTTAAGACTTGAAGTCTTTTGTCTAATGTCTATCGTCTATTTGTCTTTTATTACTAGTCTTTGTCTAATTTATATTTGGCAACATTCATTCCAAAGGTTAAACCTTTATTGTCAACCAAATCCTCCAATTCTGTAAGAGATTTCTTACCAAAATTACGGAATTTTAACATGTCGTTTTTATTGTAAGAAACTAAATCTCCCAATGTTTCAACATCTGCTGCTTTCAAACAATTCAAGGCACGTACAGATAAATCCATATCAACCAATTTTGTTTTCAACAATTGACGCATGTGTAAAGATGTTTCGTCAAATTCTTCAGTATCTGATTTTACTTCACTATCTAATGTAATTTTCTCATCTGAGAACAACATAAAGTGGTGAATTAAAATCTTAGCTGCTTCTTTCAAGGCATCTTTTGGATGAACAGAACCATCAGAATTAATTTCCATGATTAATTTTTCATAATCCGTTTTTTGCTCTACACGAAAGTTTTCGATTTTGTAGTTTACATTTTTTATTGGAGTGAAAATTGAATCGATAAAAATTGTACCAAATGGAACACCATTTATTTTGTTCTCTTCAGCTGGAACGTAACCACGACCTTTAATTATCGTCATTTCCATTTCAAATTTAACTGAAGATTCCATGTTACAAATCACTAAATCAGGATTTAAAACTTGGAATGCAGAAGTAAATTTGCCTAAATCACCTGCTTTTAATTGATCTTGTCCAGAGATTGAAACTACTACAGTTTCGTTATCTGTTCCTTCGATTTGTTGTTTGAAACGAACTTGTTTTAAATTTAAAACGATTTCTGTAACATCTTCAACAATTCCTTTAATTGCAGTAAACTCGTGATCAGCACCTTCAATTCTTATTGAAGCAATTGCATATCCTTCTAATGATGATAAAAGAATTCTTCGCAATGCATTACCAACAGTAATACCATAACCAGGCTCAAGAGGACGGAATTCAAATAAACCCTTTTTCTCATCAGCATGAACCATGATAACTTTATCTGGTTTTTGAAAATCTAGAATAGCCATTATAATGCTTTTATTTATTATTTAGAATACAATTCGACAATTAATTGTTCCTTGATGTTTTCAGGAATCATTTCTCTTGAAGGAATACCAAGTACTTTACCTGACATGTCTGAATTATTCCAATCTAACCAATCGTATTTCTTGTTATTTGAAGATATAGATGCAGTAACAACTTCTAAAGATTTAGATTTTTCACGTACACCAATTACATCACCAATTTTAATTGTATAAGATGGGATATTAATTAATTCGCCATTCACTGTTACGTGTCTGTGAGAAACTAATTGTCTTGCACCACTTCTTGTTGGTGAAACTCCTAATCTGTAAACAATATTATCCAAACGTGATTCACATAATTGTAATAACACCTCACCAGTAATACCTTTCATTCTAGAAGCTTTTTCAAATAAATTTGAAAATTGTTTTTCTAAAATACCATAAGTATACTTAGCTTTTTGTTTTTCAGCTAATTGAATAGCGTACTCTGATTGTTTTCCACCTCTTTTTTTAGATGGACCATGTTGACCTGGACCGTATGGACGTTTGTCCATTGCTTTGTCTGGGCCGAAAATTGGGTCTTTGAAACGTCTTGCGATTTTCGTTTTTGGACCTGTGTATCTTGCCATTTTGTTGTTTTATTAAAAGAGAGATTATGAATTAAGGCTTTTCCTTCGACAATCTTTACCTCTTTGATTATTAAATTTATTAAACTCTTCTTCTTTTTGGAGGACGACATCCGTTGTGTGGCATCGGAGTGATATCCACGATTTCAACTACTTCGATTCCAGAATTGTGAATTGATCTGATAGCAGACTCACGTCCCCCACCTGGTCCTTTTACAAATACTTTTACTTTACGTAATCCGAAGTCATGTGCTTCTTTAGAGCAATCTTCAGCTGCCATTTGTGCAGCGTAAGGTGTGTTCTTTTTAGAACCTCTAAAGCCCATTTTACCAGCCGAAGACCAAGAAATAACTTGACCTGCGTTGTTAGTCAAAGAAATAATGATGTTGTTGAAGGTAGCTTGAATATGCGCTTCACCAAATGCATCTACTTTGACATTTTTCTTCTTCTTTTGATTAGACTTTGCCATTTTTTATTATAAAATTAAACTGCGCTAACGCTTATTAAAATATCAGCTTGGCTGATTATTACTTAGCTGCTTTTTTCTTGTTTGCAACTGTTTTTCTTCTACCTTTTCTTGTTCTAGAGTTGTTTTTAGTACGTTGACCTCTTAAAGGTAAACCAGCTCTATGACGAATACCACGGTTACATCCTATATCCATTAAACGTTTGATGTTTAATTGAATTTCAGAACGTAATTGTCCTTCAGTTTTCACTTCTCCAATTGATTCACGAATTAAACCAATTTGCTCATCGTTCCAATCTTGAACTTTGATATTTTCGTCAATATTATTGCTTACCAAAATTTTCTTAGCCGTGCTACGACCAATACCGAAAATATATGTTAATCCAATAACTCCTCTTTTTTTCTTAGGTAAATCTATTCCTGCTATACGTGCCATATTCTTAAATATTATCCTTGTCTTTGTTTAAGTTTAGGATTTTTTTTATTAATCACATAAACTACACCATGTCTCTTAACGATTTTGCAATCTGCAGTTCGTTTTTTTACTGAAGCTCTAACTTTCATTTTTTTTTATTTTTAAGGATAAATCCTATTTATATCTGAATGAAATTCTTCCTTTTGATAAATCATAAGGTGACATTTCAACCTTTACTCTATCGCCTGGAAGAATTTTAATGTAAAACATTCTCATTTTTCCAGAAATATGAGCAGTAATCACGTGACCATTTTCTAATTCAACTCTAAACATTGCATTAGATAAAGCTTCAATAATTACTCCATCTTGTTCAATCGATGATTGCTTTGCCATACTTAAATTGATAATTCATTAGCAGTTCTACGACCTCTCACTCTTGAACCTTCCATTAATCCATCCATGTGACGATTTAATAAATAAGTTTCAATTTGTTGAAGTGTATCTAAAACTACACCAACCATAATCAACAAAGATGTTCCTCCAAAAAACATTTCAAATCCTGAAGTTATTCCAGCAGCATGAGCTATTGAAGGTAAAATTGCAATCATTGCTAAAAATAAAGAACCTGGAAAAGTTATTCTTGAAACCAAAGTATCAATGTAACTTGCAGTTTCTTCTCCTGGTCTAATTCCTGGAATAAATCCACCATTACGCTTCATATCATCCGCCATTTTTCTTGGATTAATCATAATCGCAGTATAGAAAAATGTAAAAATGATAATCATTAATGCTAACAATAAATTGTATGGTACACCGTAAATATCTCCTAAAGTTCTTTGCAACCAGTTTCCTCCATCAGCTCCTGTACTTGCAAAAATCATAACTGGAATAGTCATAATCGCTTGCGCAAAAATGATTGGCATTACACCACTTGCATTTACTTTAATAGGCAAATAACTTCTTGCTCCTTGATCTTCTGCTCCTTTAGCTCCAGCAATTCTTTTCGCTGTATTCATTGGGATTTTTCTAACTCCTTGAACAATAAGAATTGTACCCATAACAATCAGCATAAATGCTACTATTTCCAATACAATTTTAATCAAGTTATTTTCACTAAATCCTAATTCAGCAATAAAAGCTTGAGGAAAACGAGATAAAATACCTACAGTAATTAACAATGAAATACCATTACCAATTCCTTTATCAGTTATTCTTTCTCCTAACCAAACAGCAAACATAGAACCAGCGCACATTACAATTGTTGATTGAATCCACCACAGTGAATCAACATCTACAGGTAAAGCACCTTTATTTCCAACCCAAAGAGTTAAATAAGAAGGAGCTTGTAAAGCACAAATTACAACAGTAAGAATACGCGTGTAATTATTAATTCTTTTTCTTCCTGATTCACCTTCATTTTGCATTTTTTGAACCGCTGGTACAGCCATTCCTAATAATTGCATAATGATTGAAGCTGAAATGTAAGGCATAATACCTAAGGCCATTACTGAAGCGTTTGAAAAACCACCACCAGAGAAAAGAGACAACAAAGTCTCTAAAGCGTTTGCATCACCTTTAGCATTTGAAGCAGCAAGTGCATCATAATTCACACCTGGTAAAATCACAAATGACCCTACACGGTAAATTAGAATTAGAGAAAGAGTCAAAATGATTCTCTTTCTCAATTCCTCTACCTTCCAGATGTTTTTTATATTTTGTATAAACTTATTCATGTCTTAAAAAGTGTGCAAAGTTAATTA
>CAMBRH010000142.1 GCA_945870115.1 Chitinophaga pinensis
TAGTTTCTTGCTCAGAGGAAAAAAAAGTAAAGAGTATTTCCAAAACAAAAATTATTGTTAAAACAAATCAAGTTAAAGCAAACAGAATTTTGAATGCGGAAGTTCAAGGAATGGTTTGTAAAATGGGCTGCGGGGCAAGTATTCGAAAAGAATTGATTAATACAAATGCAGTTGAATCTTGCGAAATTGATTTTGAAGAAGAAAGAAATCCAAATTTTGTAAAAGTCACTTTTGATAAAGATAAAATTTCAGCTGAAAAAATTGTTTCTATCATAAACACGATGAATGAAAGGCAATTCAAAGTTGGAAAATTTAATGAAGCAGAGTTAATTGAAGAAAAGAAATCAATTCAAAAAAAGGATTTAAAAGAAGAAAACAAAGAAACATCTTCTGTAAATAACCAAAATAATAAAGTTGGTGACTCAGAATTAAAATCAACTATTGCTGAAGATATTGAGACTGAAAAACCTAATTTATTGCAATTATTTTCTAGAATTGTTGCAGGTTAGAAAGTAGTTTGTAACAACTTAAATTAAAGTTAGTATTCAATTTCCCAATTTTCTTAAAATTTTAACTACTTTTGTCACTTCTCTAAGGGGTGTTTCAACTAAAGTTGAGACTGAGATTATACCCATTGACCTGATCAGGATAATGCCTGCGTAGGAAAGATGAAAGAAATGGTGAAAATAAAATGTGAGATTTCAGTTTTATTTTCACCAGAAAAGCTAATTATTAATAAATAGAATTGGCCCCTTGTTCTTGTAATTTTTTTTTAAAAAAATGAAAACAAGAATTTTAAGTTTACTAACGGGACTCAGCTGTGTATCAATTTCTGCAGCATTTTCTCAAATTACAATTTCTGGATTTATTGAAAATTCCAATGGACATGAAAAACTAAGTGGAGCGACCATTTTCATCGAAGGCACTCAATTTAGTGGACTTTCAGATAAAAATGGAAGGTACGAAATTATAACTGTTCCGAAAGGAAAATGTACACTAATCTGCTCACTCAAAGGTTTTGACAATGCGGTAAAAACGATTTTAGTAGAAAGCAAAGATTTGGTAATTAATTTCGATTTGAATGCTGTCAATAGAATAGCAATTCTTCCAATGGAACAACTACCAACAATCGAAATTCAAGAAGTTTTTATCAGTTCAACTAGAGCAACAAAAAATACTCCAATGACCTACACAAATTTGGACAAAAATCAAATTGCCAAACAAAATTTCGGACAAGATTTACCTTATTTATTAGAGTCAACACCATCAACCGTTGTAACGTCTGATGCAGGTGCGGGAGTTGGTTACACTGGAGTTAGAATTCGAGGAGTAGATCCAACTCGTACAAATGTTACCGTTAATGGAATTCCAATCAATGATTCCGAATCGCATGGAGTTTACTGGGTAAATATGCCCGATTTTGCTAGTTCTGTTGACAACATGCAGATTCAAAGAGGAGTTGGAACCTCTACAAATGGTGCAGCAGCTTTTGGATCGAGTATCAATGTTCAAACGGATAAAGTGAATCGTCTTGCCTATGCGAATTTGGATAATTCAATCGGTAGTTTTAATACGTTTAAAAATACTGTTAAAGTTGGAACTGGTTTGTTAAATACAAATTCTGTAAATAATAAATTTGCTTTTGACATGCGTTTATCTCGTATTTCTTCTGATGGATATATTGACCGCGCTTCTTCAAATTTGAAATCTTATTTCGTGTCAGGAACTTACTTAGGAAATAAATCAATCCTTAAAGCAAATATTTTTGGCGGAAAAGAAATAACTTACCAAGCTTGGTATGGAGTTCCAGAGGCGAAACTCAAAGGAAATACGGACTCTTTAACAAATCATTTTTACAACAATTATTATCTTGGAGGAGCCTATCAGAATACGAATGATTCTATCAATTTATTTTCATCGGATAGTAGAACCTATAATTTATATAGCTACGATAATCAAGTTGATAATTACGGTCAAACTCACTACCAATTATTGTATGATTATGCTTTTTCTTCCCGTATAAAATTAAATTTAGCGGGACATTACACGCATGGCGAAGGATATTACGAAGAATATAAATTTAATGATGATTTTTCAAAATACAATTTGAATCCTATGGTGAGTGCAAGTGGAATGGACACAATCACTTCAACAGATTTAATTAGAAGAAAATGGTTGAATAATGATTTCTATGGAGCAATTTTTTCTTTGGATTATACCTCAAAAAAGGATTTGAACGTTATTTTTGGAGGAGGAGCAAATCAATATGTTGGAAATCATTACGGAGAAATCATTTGGGCGAAATTTGCTTCACAAAGTGAAATTAGAGACAAATATTATGATAATAAATCTACTAAAAATGACGTAAATGCCTACTTGAAAATCAATAAGCGCATCAATAAATTGAGTCTTTATGCAGATTTACAACTTAGAAACATTGATTATTCTTACTTTGGATTTATCGATAGTACTTTTGCTGAAGCGCAACAAAAAGTGAAATTTACATTTTTTAATCCTAAAGCTGGTTTGATGTTTAACTTAAATGATTTCAATCAACTTTATACTTCTTTTGCTGTGGCAAATAGAGAGCCTGTAAGAAGTGATTTTACAGACACTTATTCGAGAATTAGACCAAAACACGAAACATTGAATAACGTTGAATTGGGTTACAGATTGGCCAAACAAAAATTCTTTTTTACAGCCAATTATTATTTAATGGCTTATAAAAATCAATTAGTTTTGACAGGAAAAATTAATGATGTAGGCGTTTATTCTAGAACAAATGTTGATAAAAGTTATAGAAGTGGAATTGAATTAGAATCTGGAGTTTTATTATTGGAGAAAAAATTTCAAATCAAAGGAAATGTAACTTTTAGTCAGAATAAAATCAAAAAATTTACTGAATTTATTGATAATTATGATTTGGGAGGACAAGATTCCATTGTTCATAAAAATGCTGATATTGCATTTTCTCCGAATTTAATTGCTTCTTTAACGCTAACTTATTCTCCGATTAAAGATTTGAATTTTAGTATTTTGTCTAAATATGTTTCCAAGCAGTTTTTAGATAACACTTCAACAGATTCAAGAAGTTTAGACGCTTATTATATCACAAATTTGATTGTAAATTTTTCAACTTCTAAGATTTTCGGCAAAGAAATAACCTTCGGAATTCAAGCAAATAATATTTTAAATCACTTATTTGAAAACAACGGTTATACTTGGGGCTACATTTATGGGGGAAAAAGAATTGATGAAAATTTTTATTATCCACAAGCGGGAATTAATTTTCTAGGAAGAATTGCAATTAAATTTTAAAAGAAAAATCTTCCGTACATAAAGTAAAATTTAAAGTGCATCATAACTCCAGAGGAGTTAAATGTTTATAGCTGTGGATTTTAATCCACAGCATAAAAGAATTAGAATGATTGTTTGTGGCGTGTGTTTTTGTTTAAAAACCATGACGCAAACTCTCCTGGAAGACAAAATAAAATTTGCACTATATTAGCTATAATTGAAATTCTAAACCGAGCTTTTATTTTCGTATCTTTACAAAATAAATTTAGTTAGTAAAACACAATGCTTGAAAAAATTAAAGTTGGCGATAAAGTAAATATCAGTATTGAAAAATACAAGAATGATTACGAAGTGATGAAGATTTTTGAAATCCAACAAGAAGATTCAAACCTACCGCCAATGGGTGAGGCAATTGTGAAAAACGTAAAGAATAACAATAAAAAGACTGTAGAAATTGGACAATTGATAAAAATTGATCCTTTAGTGAAGAAATTTAGATAACTTAAATATTTTTTCTACCTTAGCCTTATGAAAATCATTAAAAAGTCTTTTTTATTTATCTGTTGTTGTTTGATTTTGACAGCATGTCCTGTTGCAAATAAAGACAGTGGTTTGAAGAAATTTAAAGAAAACCACTTTGATTTTTCTGATTTTAAGAGAAATTATCACAAAGGAATTTATTTTTATTTACCAGATTATTTTAGACAAGATTACAATCAATCTTACCTTTATAAAAAAGATGGGATTTCTTTAGCAAGTTATGAAACTGGAATTTTCTTTTCTTGTGAGCGTTTTGATGAAAATGAAGCGGAAGATTATAAATTTGCTTTTGAAGATAAAAAAAACTCTCTTGATGTTGTTCATGCATTTTATATTGAACAAAGAAGAAATTCAATGGAAGATGCCAAAATTTCTTTGGGACACCAAGTTAAACAAAAGAATAATTCGAAAGCATTTTATCAAATAATTGACGGTTCAAAATATAGTTATGGAACTAAGCTGGTTTATTTTATTGGGACGAGTGAAAAGAAAATTAAAGGGAAAACGTTTTACTATGTTTTTCAAATGGTTTCTTCAAAAGAAATGTCTGCTTATTTATTGAATGATTTTAGAAAGATTCTTTCACGAGTTTATTGATTGTAAAATACAATGAATGTAGAAAAACTAAAGTTTTTACTTGAAACAAATTTACCTGGAGAAAAAGCCCATCAAAAAATGGCTCCTTTAAATCGTCCAATTTCAAGTTTTGCAAAGGAAAATGCAATTGATTACAGAGAATCCGCGATTGCAGTTGTTTTATATAAACATGAAAATGAATTTGAAATTATTTTAATTCAAAGACCCGTTTACGAAGGAAAACACAGTGGACAGGTTAGTTTTCCTGGAGGAAAAAAAGAAATAAGCGATGAAAATTTGTTCCAAACAGCCATTCGAGAATGCTTTGAAGAAATCGGTTTATTGTTGGAGGAAAAAAATCATGTTGGTAAATTAACTCCAGTATTTATTCCTGTGAGCAGTTTTCATGTTGAAGCACATCTTTTTTACTTGGATTCAAAACCAGCATTACAAGCCGACGAACGTGAAGTAAGCGAAATTTTCTCAATAAAATTAAATCACCTTTTGGATGAGAATTTTGTTAAAAAAATGGATATAAAACAAATAACCGATGCACCAAATAAAATTTTCTTGAAAGAAATTCCTTATTTTGATTTAGAAAACAAAATTATTTGGGGAGCAACCGCTTTGATATTAAACGAATTGAAAGAGATTTTCATAGATTTTTAGTTAGGTTTTAATTTCAACAATAAATCTTGAAAATTGTAACACATAGGCACATAGAAAACATAGTTTTTTTCAATTTTTCAAACCTCCATTTTTCTAATTGCTGCAACTTTTTTCTATGTTTTCTAGGTTCCTATGTGGTGAAAAAAGACAATGTTTTAAATCAAAATCTCATCCTTGCAACTCCCATCGCTCCTGAAACGGAATTAGAATTTGTAGTGAAAAAAGTCAGCATATCTCCAGAAGCGAAACCAAACTCATATTTTCCTTCACGCAATATAAAATTAATTCCCAACGGCATATTTGTTTTGTAAATTCCTCCACCTAAGTATCCAACGCTGATTGCTAACCATTTGAATGGTTTGATGTCACCTCCAAATGAAATGATCGTATTTTGGATACTTCCTGGAGTTTCTTTGTCAAAAGGTGCAACTAAATCAAAACCAAAACTCAAGAATTTAAATGGATGAAAACTTGCTCCCAGTCTGAAATTAGAAGCATTTTTTAGTTTGAATTTTTCTTCACCAACCAAGGTTAGAATTGAACCATTTTTTAATAATTGTTCAACTCCATCCATTAAATTTTCATTTTCTAGATTAATTCCTGGTAATCCAATATTTCCAACCAAGGTATCTTTAACTGAATATAGGTTTCTTTTGTATTCAACATATCCAATATTATTTACGGATGCAGCAACTTTTAATTTACCCCATAAGATCGCACTTGCAGAGAAATCTAAACCAAAACCATTTCCAACTGGAGGAGGAATTTTACCGTTATATGTCAAAAATGAACTAGGATTCGTTTGTGCCACATCTCCGTAATTTATTTTAAATGCTGGAGTTATAGAAGAACTCAAACTTAAGCCATTTTCATCAGATTTCAAATCAAACATCGCCATCGATTGGATAAAACGACCACCAATTCCTGCATAAAGAACAAAAACTGAATCTTTACCGAAAATCTTTCTTCCATACCCAAAATTATACGAGCGAGTCCAAGTCATGCGCAATGCAGAACCTCTGGATAATGTACTTAAATTTAGAGGAACAGAAATATTTCCTAAAACAACACCATCCAATGTTTCTTGACTCAACGTATCAGAATTTGCTATGACAGAAGTATCTCCACTTACAACTACAGTCAAAGAATCGAAATAATTTGCCAATTTTCCTCTAAAAATGATATCAGTTAAGTCCGTATTTAATTTTGAATACCAGTTGTAATTTTCTGTTACATTAAATGCAATTCCACCAAATCGTTTTCCTTGATAAGAAAATCCGCCCCAATTATATTGTCCGTCCATCGTTATCCCTGTTTCGGCATATTCTGCAGCTGCATCTCTTTGCGCACCTAAATCAAATTTTGCTGTTGAATCTTTTTTGATTTGAGAATAAATTGATTTTGCTAAATTCTTCAATTTTGTACTATTGAAAGCGTCAGAATATAAACCTCCACTCATTTCAAAAGCACCAGTTGTAATTTTATATTTTTCATAACCGGTTCCCCAACCCAATGCTGAAGTGTTTATACCTAAACAATGGTAATCTGTTACAAATGTTGTTGCAACGCCTTTTCCAACAGTTGTATAGGCAATTCCTTGCGTCTGAGAAAAAATAAAATTTAAGGATAAAATAAATGATAGAAGTGTAGAGATTTTTAACATAAGTCAATTTTTTTTTGAATTTTGAACGAAAGTAAGAACTATTTTCAATATATCCAAAATAAAAAAAGCTATAAATTAAAAAGAGGAGTGTACCTTGTAGATCCACTCCTCTTTTTATCACCTAACCATGCTAAAACTATAAAACCAAATCAACCTATGAAAATTGTATTTGTTGCACAAAGTTACGTACTCTTTTTTGATTGACAATGAAAATATATAAATTATTTTCAATTACTCGACAAAAAGGCTTAAATCAATCATGAGATTTAGATTTAAGTACATAGATTACTGAAAATTTTAATATGAATGCTGAAAAATCATGGTCGAAGGTTAATTCATCTTTTGCTTTATCACTTGTTGTGAAATTATTGTATTCCAAGTTATTGGAGAAATTATTCAAATTTTTATGAAAATTCGTGTTTTTCGTATATTCTGTTTGATTTGCTAAAACATCAATTCCATTTTGAGAATATTCTGCTGTTTTTGAACTTTTAATGGTCATATTATTCAACAATGATTCCATTGAAAGTGAAAGTTTTAAACTTTTGTTCAAATTCACTTCTGCACCAATTGCATATTGAAACCCTAGGTTGAAATTATAATCCAAGCGTTTTTTTAACTGATAAATTGAAATATCATTTGAAGATCTTGATTCAGTAATTTCTGTTTCTGTTTTTAACGGAATAACAAGTGAAGTTCTAGCGAAAAAACTAATTTTTTTAGTCGGGAAATGAAACATAAATCCTGGAGAAAAACGCTGTTGAATCGCTTTTCCACTAATTTTAAGAATTGTGTCATTTACATCATAATTATATAAGGTGATTTCATTTCCTTTTAAAAAATCAAATCCCAAACACAATTTTACATGTTCATGAATTTTTAAGTTTGTGGTCAAACCATAATTTAAGCCTGCAGAAAAACTTCCTATAATGTTTGAAATAGAATATTGATTACCATTAATGTCTATTTCTTGTTTTCCGATAATTGCGTTTGAATTCGGAAAAGAGTATCCTGTATTTATTCCAAATTCTACTTTTTGAGAGAAAATAAAATTTGAAAGATTAGAGCTGAAAATTAAAACGATAATATAAATGTATTTCACTTGACTTTTTTAGACAAAGATAATTTTTTTAACGAAACAATTCTTTTTAAATGATAAGAAATCAATATTGATTTTAATTTTCTGGATTTTGATTTTTTATACTGAAATTATTAACTTATATTTACAGTTTAAAACCAAAATATCAACATGAAATTTCTTTTAAATTTTGCATTTTTTGCTTTGTCTTTTTCTTTATTTTCACAAGACATTATTATAAAATCAAATCCAAAATCGCCACAAAAGCAAAAATATTCTTCGTGCAAAGTTTTTACAAATAATGAAGGTTTGTCGAAACTAGCTTCCTTAGGAATCGCTGTAGATCATGGAACTTACAAAAAAGACACTTATTTTATCAGTGATTTTTCTGAAAGAGAAATTTCGATTATGAAAAGCAATCATTTTGAAGTAGAAATTTTAATTGATGATGTGACAAAATTTTATGTTGAACGCTCGAAAGCGAAATCCATTACTAGAAATGAAAATTGTGTTAGTCAATCAAATTCAGCTGAACCAATTGTTCCAACACACTTCAATTTAGGTTCAATGGCAGGATATTATACTTATCAAGAATTTCTAACTGAAATTGATGAAATGGCAAGTTTATATCCAAATTTAATTACTTTAAA
>CAMBRH010000143.1 GCA_945870115.1 Chitinophaga pinensis
TCGATGATTGCAGAAAGTAAAAATGCAAGTAAACATATAATCCATAAAAGAGATAATTTGCTCTTTGTTTTAATCATTTTTTTTATCGTACCAAATCCATCAAAATGATCTATCATTTCAACGATAGCCATTGCTCCCATTAGGAAAACTAAAATTTCTGCCGTTTTTCCAAAATGATGCAATAAAGTGTTTTCAAGAAGGTGCATTTTTGCTAAATGGTTCATTCCTGAAATGCCCATTAATTTTCCTTCATGCGGATTAAACCAAGTTGTAAAAGAATCAATCCCCAGAGCAACAACTGTCCAAGCCAAAGCCATCATCAATAAGGCTGGAATTAATTTATCTATTTTCAATTTGTGTTCCATCGTAATTGCAATGTAACCAAGAATAAATATTAAGACAACAATTGTTTCCATAAAAAAACTAAAAAAATATTCCGTAAATATAGGTATTTTCTTTTTGAAGTTAAATAAGAATTTTTGCTTAATTAACTCCCGAAAATTAAACATCTATTTAACCTAAAAAATATTGAAATAACTTTTTAAAAGAATTATAATAAATAAAAAAAGTGAACACGTAAATGCCCACTTCTTTTGATTTTCTATACTATTTAAATTACGTACAAAGGTAAAGAGGAATTTGAAGTATTATTAATTTTTAACCTTAGAAATACCTTAGAATATAATTCAAGGAAATTTTAAGTCGAATTGCGTCTGAAAATCGTCACGTGGGACCAGGCTGATGTCAATTTTATGTATTTCAGCTATTTGTTTAATTATAGACAATCCAATGCCAAAACCTTTTATCTGAAGCGCATTTTTCGATCTAAAAAAAGGTTCAAAAATAGAATCAGCATCACTTTTTTGAATTTGCTGTCCGTCATTTAAAAACGTAATTTTTAATTTATCATTTTCAAAATGCAAAGAGATAAAAATGGATTTATTTGAGGAAAACTTAATTCCATTTTCAATTAAATTCCAAAAACACGTTTTAATCAAAGTTTCGTTCAGTAGAAAATATAAACTGTTATCGTCTAAAGTCAAATTTTTTAAATCAATTTCTATTTTAGCATCTGGATTTTGTTTTAGAAATTCAGCTCTAGAATCCCACAATAATTCATCAACTCTCGTTTTTTTAAATTCTTGAATTACATTTTTATCAGAAAGTTTGGTTAATAAAAACATTTGGTGTGAAACCTCATTTAAATTTTTGACATCGTCTAAAATTGATTCACAAAGATTTCGATATTCTTCATTCGTTCTTTCTTTTAATAAGCTTACTTCTAATTGAGAAGTTATGATTGTAAGAGGATTCTTAAGTTCGTGGGCAGCATTTGAAGTGAAGTTTTTTTGAATTTTAAAAGCGTTTTCAATTCTTTCTAACATTTGATTAAATGTATTTACTAATCGACTCAATTCATCTTTGTTATTTAGAGTTTCTAGTCTTAAATTTAAATTTGTGGGAGAAATATCATCCACTTGATTCATGATGTCAGAAATTGGTTTCATGATCCTTTTTGTGAAAATCCAACCTGTTAAGGTTAATAAAGAAACAATCAGTATAAAAACAAAGAAGAGTATTTTCTTTAAATTTTCATAATTTTTTAGTCCATAAGAATCCTTTGCTCTAGCGATTACAAAACAATCTTCACCATTTATTTTTTGTTTAAAACTCCAGATTACAAATTCATTTTCTTCAAGATAATTTTCTCTTTTCTTTTTTAAATTATCGATGTAATCTTGGATTTTACTAATTTGATATTTACTTGAAGAATAGAGTCTGAATCCATTTGGTTTATAAATAGAAATGTTTTCAAAATCGTACGCATCTTTATTGCCGTCATCAATAAAGTGAAGTAAAAACTCATTTTTATTCTTTAATTTTTCAAAGCGAAAGACCGTTGTTAAAGCCCTGTTTTTTAAGGATCGTGAAAACTTATTTGATCGAGAGTCTTTATATAAAAAGAAAATTAATACAAAGGCAACAAGCAAAAGAGATGCAGTAATTATAACATAATTAAAAGTCAATCTAGTTCTAATTTGCATTTTAATCTTCTGATTTTAAAATATAACCCATTCCATGAGAAGTATGAATTAATTTTTTTGAAAAAGGTTTATCAATCTTATTTCTTAAATAATTTACATAAACTTCAATCGTATTTGTTCCTGTGTTAAAATTGATATTCCAAACATCTTCAGCAATGGATTTTTTCGAAATAACTTTATTTTGATTTTCTATAAAATACTTTATTAAATCAAACTCTCGATTTGTTAATTCTATCGTAGTTTCATTTCTTTTTGCGCTTTTTGAATCTAAATCTAAAATTAAATCAGCGAAAATTAATGTTTTATTTTCTTCGCGAATAATACTATTCCGCTTACTCAAAACATTGATTCGAGCTACCAATTCACGAAAAGCAAATGGTTTTACTAAATAATCATCCGCACCAGCATCAAAACCTGCGATTTTTTCATCTGTTGAACCTAAAGCTGTTAACAATAAAATAGGTGTGTTCATGCCCATTTTACGAACATTCTTACACATTTCTACTCCATTTAATTGAGGTAAAATAATGTCTGAGATTATAACAGTATAATTATTCTCTAAACAAGCTTTTTGTCCTGTTATTCCGTCAAATGCCAAATCAACTTGAAAACCATTTTCTTCCAACCCAATTCTAAGTGATTGAGCTGTTTTTATTTCGTCTTCAATTAGTAATATTTTCATTTAGAATTAAATTAGGAAGGCTAAACTAAATATTATTTTTGACAATACCATTTTATTTAAAATTAAGAATTATATTTTTGATAAAAGTCTTTGTATAATTACAAAAAAAAATGGACAACTATTTCTAGTCATCCATTTATAACAATTATTTTTTCAGCTTAAACCAATTGACTCAAAGCAATTTCGAATGCTGCTTTAGCAATGTTTGTTTTAACTGGATTATTTGCATGCGCTTTTACTAAAGCATTTTTAATGGTTTCGCTTGTATCATTGAAAATTCCTTCGTCAGAAATATTTTTCAAATCGTTACTCATTAAATAAGCAAAAACTCTAGCCATTCCACAATTTGAAATAAAATCTGGAATAACAGCTAAATTTGCATCAGCATGTTCAGCGATTGAACCAAAGAAAATTTCTGGATCTGCAAAAGGAACATTTGCCCCAGCTGAAATTACTTCAACTCCAGATTTAATCATTCTTTCTAATTGATTTTGTGTAATCAATCTTGAAGCGGCACAAGGAACAAAAACATCTGCTTTTACATCCCAAATTTTTGCGTGAACCTCATCAAATGACAATAAATTTGGGTGAACAAGTTCGTTTCCGTTTTTATTTAAGAAAAGTGTTTTTATTTCTTCAAATGTAAAACCTTCTTCATTAATCAAACCTCCTACTCTATCGATTATTCCAACAATTTTTGCTCCTTCTTGCGCCATATAATAAGCTGCAGCTGAACCAACATTTCCCCAACCTTGAATAATTACTTTTTTTCCTGAAAGTGAACCACCCCAAATATTGTAAAAATGTCTAACAGATTCAGAAACTCCGTAACCTGTTATCATATCAGCAACAACGTATTTTCTTGAAACTTCAGGAGAAAAACGATTGTCTTCAATCACTTTCAAAACTCCATATCTCAATTGTCCAATTCTTTGAATTTTTTGAGATTCACGCGGTTGAAAATGTCCATTAAAAACTCCTTCTTGAGGATGCCAAACACCACAATCTTCTGTAATTGGAATAACTTCATGGATTTCATCCACATTTAAATCCCCTCCAGTTCCGTAATAATATTTCAACAAAGGAGTTACCGCTGCGTACCATCTTTTCAAAACTCCTTCTTTACGAGGATCTTTTGGATCGAAATTAATACCTGATTTTGCTCCTCCAATTGCAGGACCAGAAACAGTGAATTTCACTTCCATTGTTTTAGCTAAAGATTCAACTTCGCGTTTGTCAAGACCAATTCTCATTCGAGTTCCACCTCCTGCAGCGCCTCCACGAAGTGAATTTATGACAACCCAACCTTCAGCTTCCGTTTCCGCATCTTTCCATTCAAATACGATTTCTGGTCTTTTATGTTCAAACTTTTGAAGTAAATCTTTCATATATTTTAGTACTAATTTTTTCTAAATTAAAGGACAAATGTAGAAAATCTTTTTGGAAAAGGGGAAAAACTTTCAAGGAATTAACAAAATCGATTTTAACGTTAAAAAAACAACAATTTCTATTCTTCTAATGTTTTAGAAAAAAGTTCATAAGCTCCTTTGGAAACATATTTTTTATCAGATAATTGATTGATGTTTTCAAAAGAAATTGCTGTAAATTCGTCATTTTTAGAAATTACATTCACTTTAATTTTTTCATAAACAGTCGATTTGCCATTGTTTTTACGCATCAAGAAAATATAATTTTCACCTTTGTTTTCGACAATTGATTCCGTTGGCAAAGAGAAATTTTTAATGGATTGGGTTTTAATGATAGCTTTAAAAAATGATCCTGGAATTAAAACCGAGTTTTCTTTGTTAAAATGGCAATGAACTTTCACCGTTTTATCCTTGTCCAGATCATGACCAATTAAATAAATTTTCCCGTAAACTGGGTTTTCTAAATTTGGAAAAATCATTTTGACATTTTGTTCTTGTTTTAATTTATAAATATCCTTTTCATAGACAGAGATTTCAGCGTGCGAATGCTTAGTATCAATTAATTCTAACAATTGATCTTGTGGATTTACATAACTCCCCGTTTGAACAGTTACTTTTGTCACAATTCCGTCAAATGGTGCTCGAAGAATCACATTATTTTGCAAACCATTTTCACTTACATTTCCTAAATCTACGCCAGCAAGTTTTAATTTACTTCTTAACCCAAGATTTTTGGCTTTTGAACTCAAATAATTTGATTTAGCTTGTTGGAAATTTTTCAAACTTGTAGCTTCTTCCTTTGATAAAGTTTCTTGACGCTCAAATTCAGCTTTTAAATATTCCATGTTGCTCAAATTTTCCAAATAATCTTGTTGCATTTGAATTATTGAAGGATCTTCAATTTCAATTAATTTTTGACCTTTACGAACTTTCATTCCGTCAATAATGTCAATAGATTTTACAAATCCACCAAATTTTGCGGTGATAATCGTTTTATTTTGAGGCGGAACTTCCACTTTGCCAAAAGCAAAAATTTCAGGAGAAAATTCTCTTTCAAGTAAATCGGCATATTCAATTCCATTAAACTGAATTTGTTGATTTGTTAAACTTAATTCTTTGTTTGCTTCTTCAGTCACGTTTTCTGTAGCTTTTTCTCCACAAGATGTGATTGAAAGAAGAAAAATAAGAGCAAATATTTCTTTAAGGAGTTTCATAATTTTATATTTTTAATAAAAATTTAATTTTTTCTTTAATTCTGAGAAATCAGCCAATTCAAATAAATAACTTGTTGATTTAATTCATGTACTAAATTCAAATATTGTTCTTCTGAATTTAAGATAAGTTGTTGCGTATAAATCCATTCAATATTTGAAATGTCTCCATTTTGAAAAAGCAAACTTGTTTTTTTGTTAATTTCTTTGTTATTATTCAAAATCCCATTTTCAAAATCGATCAAACTGTTTTTCAAAGAATTATATTTTTGAAGATTTTTCAAATATTCATTTTCTAACATCAACTTTTCTTGTTCAATTTTGAAATCAAGTTGCTTATTTTCAATTGTTAAGGCTTCATTTTTTCGTTTTGTTGCAAGATTAAAAATCGGAATTGTTACACCACCTTGAATTCCTTGAAAACGTTTGTTACCGCTGAAATATTGATCTACGCCATTAATTTGTTGAACACCAATTAATGTTTGATTAAAATATCCCAAGGTTAAATCTGGATAAGAACGATTTCGATTTAATTTTTGCTGAATTGTATTTTGTTCTTGATTTATTTCAAGTGGTTTTAACATCAAATGTTCAGAAAAATTTGGCGCATCACTTAACAAAATCATTTTTGACATTTCAAGATCAATAATTGGATTTACAAATACCTCTTTTCCAAGCAATAAAGTTAAATTATATTGAGCCATATTGAAATCTTCAAGCTTTCGTTTTATCTTTTGTTGCAATTCATTTTTTTGATTCTTAAACAACAAATAATCAACTGGTTGAATGTCACTTTGCGAAGCTTTTAATTTCATTTTTACTTCCATTATTTGAAATAATGAATCTTGCTCTTGCAATAAAATCATTTGTCTTTTAACGGAAATAAGCATTTGAAAAGCGATTCTCACTTTTAATTTTAAATCTGCTTCATTGATTAAATGTTCAAAGTCAGCTTTTTGAGATTTTACAGCTCCCAATTTATTTTCCAAACCATAAATTGTTGGGAAAGGAATCGACTGACTGATGTTCAAATTATTATCCGTCTTATTAATCGAATTAAATTGTCCATACATAAATCCAACATTTGTTTTTGGAATTTCTTTATTTCCTTTCGATAACATCAATTGTTTGGAAGATTCAAGACTTGAAACAGCTAAATTTTTATTGTTTTCAAGCGCAATTTTGATACAATCTTCTACTTTTAATTCTTGTGAAAAAGATGAAAAATTAAATCCGATCAATAAAAATAATATTGAAATTGCTTTCAAAGTAGTTTTTCTAATTTTCATTTTTTGTACTGAATTTGAAAGTAAATATAAAATTGGAAGAATGAACAAGGTTAAAATTGTTGCAGAAATTAAACCTCCAATTACGACTGTTGCTAAAGGTTTTTGAACTTCAGCTCCGCTTCCATGAGAAATTGCCATTGGTAAAAAACCTAGAGATGCAACAAAAGCAGTCAATAAAACTGGTCGCAATCTTGATCTTGTTCCTTTAATAATAATTTTATAGATATTCTCTTCACCAGAATCTCTGATGGAATTAAATTCAGCAATCATCACAATTCCATTTAAAACGGCAACACCAAAAAGTGCTATAAATCCAACTCCCGCAGAAATTGAAAAAGGCATATCTCGTATCCAAAGAGCAAATATTCCACCAATTGATGCCAAAGGAATAGCTGTAAAAACCAAACTCGCTTGTTTTAAGGATTTAAACGTTACATAAAGAAGAATAAAAATCAACAGTAAGGCAACAGGAACAGCAATCATCAAGCGATTTCTTGCACTTTCCAAATTTTTGAAAGTTCCACCAAAAGCTGTTGTATATCCAGCTTCAAAAACAACTTTTTTATCAATTGCTGCTTTTAATTCAGTAATAATACTACCAACATCACGTCCACGAATGTTGAAACCTACGATAATTCGACGTTTCGTATCATCGCGCTGAATTTGACTTGGACCAATTTTATAAGCTACATCGGCAACTAATTCAAGTGGAACTTGATTACCATTTGAATTTGTAATAATCAAAGATTTCAAATCTTCAATGGAATTTCGGGCTGCAAAATCATTTTTAATTACTAAATCAAAGCGCTTTTCTCCTTCGAAAATCAAACCTGCATTTTTACCTGCAAATGAGGTATTTATCACATCATTTACTTCTTGAATGGATACATTGTAAAAAGCTAAATTCTCATGATTAAAAGAAACTATTAGTTCTGAAAGTCCCGTAACTTCTTCAACATAAACGTCTTGAACACCTTTAATTTTTCCTGCTAATTTTCCAATTTTTTTAGCGTAAACTGACAATTTATCCAAATCCTCACCGTACACTTTAACAACTACATCTTGTTTTGCTCCAGTCATTAATTCATTGAAGCGCATTTGAATAGGTTGTTGAAAACCAAATTCAACACCTGAAAAGTAGGACTCTAATTTTAGCTGCATTTTTTCTGCCAACTCTTCTTTGGTTTCAGCTGATGTCCACTCTTTTTTATCCTTCAGAATAATCATCATATCAGCAGCTTCCATTGGCATTGGATCTGTTGGAATTTCTGCTGAACCAATTTTTCCAATTACTTTTTTGATTTCAGGAAAATTATCTTTCAGAATTTTTGATGCTTTCCCTGTCGTTTCAATCATTTTTGTTAGACTTGAACCTGGAGGCAATCTTGTTTCAACAGCAAAATCTCCTTCATCTAAAGTTGGAATAAATTCAGAGCCTAAATTCATGAAAATAACAATGCTTATCACAAAAATCGAGACTAAACTTATCAAAACAACTTTTTGATGTCTAACAGTTGAAATTAATGCTGGCATAAATTTGCGTGAAATAAAACGAATTATTTTATCGCTTATATTGATTTTGTTTTTAACATTTTTACTTAAAAACAAAGCTGAAACCATAGGAATATACGTCAGTGACAGAATAAAAGCTCCTAAAATTGCAAACAACACTGTTTCAGCCATTGGTTTAAACATTTTTCCTTCAACACCAATTAAAGTTAATAAAGGCAAATAAACAACCAAAATCACCAACTGTCCAAAAACTGCGCTTTTACTGAATTTTGAAGCAGAAAAAATCAC
>CAMBRH010000144.1 GCA_945870115.1 Chitinophaga pinensis
GACATCGGAATTAAGGGTTTACATCATTTAGTTTACGAAGTTGTCGATAACTCAATCGATGAGGCTTTGGCTGGACATTGTGATACAATTGATGTTTTTATTAATCAAGATAATTCTGTTACTGTTAGAGATAATGGTCGTGGAATTCCAACTGGTTTAACACAAAAAGAAAAAAAATCAGCCCTAGAAATTGTAATGACAGTTTTACATGCTGGTGGTAAATTCGATAAAGATACATACAAAGTTTCTGGTGGTTTGCACGGTGTTGGGGTTTCTTGTGTGAATGCTCTTTCAATTCATTTGAGTGCAATTGTTCACCGTGATGGAAAAATTTTCCAACAAGAATACAGTATTGGTAAACCATTGTATGATGTAAAAGAAATCGGCGTTTCAGATAAACACGGAACAGAAGTTACTTTCAAACCAGATGGAACAATTTTTGAATATACAGAATATAATTACGACACACTTGCTGCCCGTATGCGTGAATTGGCTTTCTTGAACAAAGGAATTACAATTACGCTTACAGACAAAAGAAATGTGGATGATGAAGGAAAAGAATATTCAGTTGTTTTTCATTCTGAAGGTGGTTTAAGAGAATTTGCTCAATATTTGGATAGAAACCGTGAATCTTTAATCCCAGATGTAATTTATTTTGAAGGTGAAAGAGAAGGAATTCCTGTTGAAGTTGCTTTAACTTATAATACAACTTATACGGAAAACATTCAAGCGTATGTGAATAACATCAATACGCATGAAGGTGGAACGCATTTATCAGGATTCAGACGTGGTTTGACAAATACTTTGAAAAAATATGCTACAGAAAGTGGTATGTTGGCAAAGGAAAAAATTGAAATTGATGGAGATGATTTCCGTGAAGGATTAACAGCTGTTGTTTCTGTAAAAGTGCAAGAACCACAATTTGAAGGACAAACAAAAACGAAATTAGGAAACAGAGAAGTTACTGCTCCAGTTTCTCAATCTGTTTCTGAGATGTTGACTATTTATTTAGAAGAACATCCAGCAGAAGCGAAATTAATCGTTGAAAAAGTAATGCTTGCAGCAAGAGCAAGACACGCAGCTAGAAAAGCACGTGAAATGGTTCAACGTAAAACGGTTTTAACTGGTTCAGGTTTACCTGGAAAATTAGCAGATTGCTCTGAGAAAGATCCTGCAATGTGTGAAATTTACTTTGTCGAGGGAGATTCTGCGGGTGGAACAGCAAAACAAGGTCGAGATAGACACTTTCAAGCAATTATGCCTTTGAGAGGGAAAATCTTAAACGTTGAAAAAGCAATGCACCACAAAATATTTGAAAACGAAGAAATTAAAAATATTTACACTGCATTAGGAGTAAGAATCGGAACAGAAGAAGATTCAAAAGCCTTAAACTTAGAAAAATTAAGATACCACAAAATCATCATCATGTGTGATGCCGATGTCGATGGTTCGCATATCGAAACATTAATCTTAACTTTCTTATTCCGTTTCATGAAAGAATTGATTGAAAATGGATACGTTTACATTGCAACACCACCTTTATACCAAGTTAAAAAAGGAGGAAAATCAGATTACGCATGGAATGAAGATCAACGTGATAAATTAATCATGGACTTAAAAGGTGCAGGTTCTGAATCTTCTGTAAACGTTCAACGTTACAAAGGTTTGGGTGAGATGAACGCTGAACAACTTTGGGAAACAACAATGAATCCAGAAGGAAGAACATTGCGTCAAATCACAATTGAAAATGCTGCTGAATGTGATCAAGTATTCTCAATGCTTATGGGAGACGAAGTTCCACCAAGAAGAGAATTCATTGAAAGAAATGCAAAATATGCAAAAATTGATGTTTGATTAATTTTTAAAGAAATAGAAAAAAGACTGTCAGAAATGATGGTCTTTTTTTTGGCTTATAAATTTACACAAGCTTTCACGAAAGTATAAACCAAAGGATGAGGAATTTCTCTTGTAGAGGAAATTTGAGGACAAAATCCGCAAACAAGAAAGAATTTTTGTGATTTTAAACTGATGATTTCTGGTTCTTCAAATTGATTGTAAGCTTCTACATCAACTTGACTTTCTTCCAGAAATTTTGTTAATTGCGGATAAAGGCTGTATCTAGAAGAACTTAATTCAATGTTATTGTGATTTTCGTATAATTTGATTAAAGCTTTTGAATTTGGAATAATTTCCAAACGCTGAAACATTTCTCCTACAATTAAATTTTCCGAAATTAATTTTTCACCTTGGGCATTCAAATTATTTTGCTGAATGATAACTTCAATTAAAGCTTTGAATCCTTCTCCAGTTATAAAAGTAGGTATGTTTTGTTTTAAAACTAAATCGACAGTTCCCTGCAATAAAAATGGATTTTTAAATGGCCCTGGACTTATCCAAACTCCGTCATATTCTTGAAATTGTGATGGCTTAAACAAACTCGCTTCTGAAAGACGAATCCAATAATAACTAATTTCAATATCCAAAAAATATGCTGCATGATCCAATGCTAGATTTGTAGCATGGTGTGTATTATAAGTAAAATTGTAATCTCCAATAATGGCTATTTTCAGACTTGTTTTACTCATGAAATACCAATTAGTTTAAGATTGATTTTAGGATTAACGCAAAAACCATCCTTCAAAATGTGCATCATCAATAGGAATAGAATCTCTTTCAGGAACACCTAAAACAATTGTAGGTCTATAAACATAACACGAAAATTCAACTGTAAATTTGCAATAGTCACCAGTGGCATCTGATTCATTTTCAATCTTAGTAAATTTTACAGATTGAACATTTACACTTGCTTTGTCAGAATTCCATGTATTTCCAAAAGCATCTTTATATTCTACTTCAAAACCAGAATCAGGATAAGATCCATAAAAAATTGGCGCTGGATCTAAAATACTTGTAAAAAAAGAATTGAATTCAATTAATGACGGTTTTTCTATTGCTCCTGCATCCCATTCTAAACTCCCGTAACCAACTTTAATGGAAGTATTGATTAAGTTAGATGTCATATCACAATAATAAATAACTTTTGACTTTAGAGGTGAGGTTACAATGTGTTCCGATTGTGAAGTTACCCCATTAAAACCATCAACATCATCTGTATATTCAACGCTTGATTGATTAATCTTACCTGTAAAATATGGCTTTAAAATAACAGTGTCAATCGGAGCAGGAATTACTTCGTGCTTCACACATGCGAAAATAAGTGTACTTAATAAAAGAGCTGAGAATGATAATTTTATAGTTTTCATCTAGTTTTGACTTAAATTTTAATTTAAAAAAGTATTCAAATGTAAGTAAAATAATTACACTTTGTAAGTTTTAAACGAAAAAAAATGAAAAAGGTTGGCTTTTTAAAAAATATTATGCGACAATTTGCTTAAAATTAGTCGTATTAAATAATTCTGGAATCCATGTATTTTGAATATTGTTTTTTTCTAAATCCAATGAATACAAATAGGACTCGTTATTCAAATTTATCTTTTCCAACAGATCAAACAGGTTCAAATGATCGTTCTGCGCCTGTAATTCTCCAAAAATTTTATTTAATTCTGTATGAGAAATCATAAAGAAATTTTGCATAACTTCCATGTTTTGCGTAATTTCGCAAGATATTAAAACGTCGCTGCTATCCGTTTGAAATTCGATTTTTTTCAGTTGAATAAATTGATAAATTGTTCCCATCTTTCCTTGTTTTAATTATTATACGACAAAGGTATGATGAGAAGAACGTAAAAATTTTACGTCCTTCTAAAAGAAATTATTTTTTCTTTCATTTTAATCAATTTATTTTAAGATTTAAAAATTAATAGTAATTTCAACCCAAAATTAAATTCATTATGAAATACGACTTGATTTCCAAAAATTTATTCATTAAAAACCGTTCAAAATTTGCTGCAAAAATGCAAAAAAACACCTTGGCAGTTTTTAACTCAAACGATATTTTCCCAGTAAGTGCAGATAGTACAATGCCTTTTCAGCAACACAGAGATATTTTTTACCTTTCAGGAGTAGATCAAGAAGAAAGTATTTTAGTTATTTTTCCAAATGCTTCAAACGAAAAACACCAAGAAATTTTGTTCCTTAAAGAAACAAGCGATTTAATCGCAATTTGGGAAGGTGAAAAATTAAATAAAGAACAAGCTTTTGAAGTTTCTGGAATAAAAACAGTTTATTGGTTGAATCAATTTCCTACAATATGGAAACAACTTTTGGCTGAAGCTGAAGGTGTTTATTTAAATACTAACGAGCATTTGCGAGCAAACACAGAAGTTGAAACGAGAGAAGATCGTTTCATCAAAAAATTCAAAAACGAAAATCCAGCACACCAAGTTCATAAAAGTGCGCCGATTATGCACGCCATTCGTTCGGTGAAAGAACAAGAGGAAATTGATTTAATCCAAAAAGCATGTAACATTACTGAAAAAGGTGTAAATCGTATTTTAAAATTCATTAAACCAGGTGTTTGGGAACACGAAATTGAAGCAGAATTTGCTCACGAGTTTTTAATGAATCGTTCCAAAGGTTTTGCTTACACGCCTATTGTTGCATCAGGAAAAAATGCCTGCGTTTTGCATTACATTGAAAACAACAAACAATGTCATGCTGGTGATTTAATTTTATTAGATGTTGGAGCAGAATATGCTAATTATTCATCTGATTTAACCCGTTGCATTCCAGTTTCTGGGAAATTTACTCCACGTCAGAAGGAGGTTTACAATGCCGTTTTACATGTTAAAAACGAAGCACAAAAACTCCTTGTTCCAGGCACAATTATGGCTGATTATCACACAGAAGTTGGTAGAATTATGGAAAGTGAATTGATTAAATTGAAATTAATTGATTCAACTGATATCAAAAACCAAAAAGCAGATTGGCCAGCCTACAAAAAATATTTCATGCACGGAACATCCCATTTTATGGGCTTAGACACGCATGATGTTGGACTTTGGCATGAACCAATTCAAGCTGGAATGGTTTTTACGTGTGAACCAGGAATTTACATTCCAGAAGAAAATTTAGGAATCCGTTTGGAAGATGATTTATTGATTACCAACACTGGAAAACCATTTAACTTTATGGCAAATATTCCGCTTGAAGCAGATGAAATTGAAGATTTAATGAATAAATAGACATAAGACTGTAAGACGAAAGACTTTAATTTATTTAGAAACGCAATTTATTTTTAGATAATTCGATTTTTGGATTTACTTCGTTGCTGCTTCGCGCTTTAAAACTTAATTTCTTTGCGGGTTTGCGTTTCGATAATTATAGGAATTGCAAAAAAAATTAAAATGATTATCCGTTTCCTCCCACAAAAACTCCGTAGGAGTGAAATATTGGTAACGACGGATGTAAATCCGTCGTGTAAAGAGAGGATAGATTCAGGTTTGGCGTGTGTTTTTTGTTTAAAAACCATGACAAAACTACTCTTGGGGAAAGTAGCGATAATCATAAAAATTAATTAAAATGACAAATATTTCCATCAATAAAGTTAATCTGCAAGATTTAGAAGAATTACAAAATATCAGTAAACAAACTTTTTATGAAACATTTTCTGAAAGTAATTCAACTGAAGATATGGAGAAATATTTAGTGGAGGAATTATCAACAGAAAAACTGACTTCCGAGTTAAAAGACATTAATTCTGAGTTTTATTTTGCTAAAAATGAAAATACACTGATTGGATATTTGAAATTAAATTTTTCTGAGGCACAAACAGAAATCAAAGATGAAAATTCATTAGAAATTGAGCGCATTTATATTTTAAAAGAATTTCAAGGAAAAAGGTTTGGTCAAATACTTTTTAAGTATGTCATTGAACTCGCAAAAGCGAAAAAGAAAAAGTTTATTTGGCTGGGAGTTTGGGAAGAAAATCGAAAAGCAATTAATTTCTATCAGAAAAATGGTTTCGTAGAATTTGGTAAGCACATTTTCAAATTAGGAAATGATGAACAAACTGATTTATTGATGAAATTTAATTTGTAAATATAATCAGCACAATTTTCATTCACAAAATAAACATTTCGTATATTTGTATTTCAAATGATGAATGTAAACGAAATATTAGCTCCGATAGAGAAAGAAATGCTTGAATTTGAGCTTAAATTTCAAGCAAATATGAAATCTAAAGTTGCGCTTTTAGATAAAATTACACATTACATCATCAAACGAAAAGGGAAACAAGTTCGTCCGATGTTTTTGTTTTTAACAGCGAAAATGTTAGGAGAAATTAACGAAAAAACCTACCAAGCGGCCACTCTTGTAGAACTTTTACACACAGCAACTTTGGTTCACGATGATGTAGTAGATGATGCCAATGAAAGACGTGGTTTTTTCTCTGTAAATGCTCTTTGGAAAAATAAAGTTGCCGTTTTAGTTGGTGATTTTATGCTTTCAAAAGTCCTACTTTTATCCGTTGAAAATAAAAATTACCGTTTGCTTGAAATAATTTCCAAAGCTGTTCAAGATATGAGTGAAGGTGAATTGTTGCAAATTGAAAAAGCTAGAAAACTTGACATTACGGAAGAAATTTATTTTGAAATCATTCGCCAAAAAACAGGTTCTTTAATAGCAACAGTTTGTGAAGCAGCAGCAGCTTCTGTTGACAGAGAAGATATTAGTGCTGATATGCGAAAATTCGGTGAACTTGTAGGATTAGCATTTCAAATTAAAGATGATATTTTTGACTACGGAACGGAAAATGATATCGGAAAACCTACAGGTCTGGATATTCGTGAACGAAAAATGACTTTGCCTTTAATTCATACTTTATCCCTATGTTCAAAAGATGTAAAAAAAGAATTAATTTATATCGTAAAAAATAAAAATGAAGATACAAAATTCGTGAAACGAGCAGTTGAATTAGTTATTCAATCTGGTGGAATTAAATATGCAACAGAAAAAATGAATTCAATTATTCAAGAAGCATTGGAACTATTGAAAGATATTCCAGATTCTGAAGCAAAAAAATCCCTGATTGGTTTGGTTAATTATACAATTACGAGAACGAAGTAAAAAAATGAAGAATTAAGAACGAAAAATGAAAATTTCAAAAATTACTTCTCCAGTTAATCTTAATATCTTGAAATCTTAATATCTAAAAGTAAAAAAATGAAAGTAATATTATTTCTTAGCCTAATTTTACTAACTTTCGCTTGTACGGAAGAAGAAAAAGTGGAAACAAAAAAAGCAGAATCTTTGGTAGAAATTAAAGATGGTATTTTTACTGAATATTATCCTGGAAGAAAGGCAATTAAATTTCAAGGTGCGCAAGACAAAGACAATGAACGTCATGGAAAATGGGTTTTTTTCGCTGAAAATGGAACTGAACTTTCAATTACGCATTATTTAAATGGAAAAAAAGACGGACATACAATCGTGAAATATCCAAATGGAGCAATTTACTATTACGGAGAATACCGAAATGATCAAAAAGTTGGAATTTGGAAGACTTATGATACAAAAGGTAAATTGGTGGAAGAAAAAGACTTTAAATAGACATTAGGATTTTAGGACATCAAGATATTAGGACTTTATTTTTCTCAGAAACAAAATTAAATTCTTCATTTTTAACTTTTAACTCTTCATTTTTGATTCATCGTTCATAATTCATAACTAATTTTCTTTGGCAAGAATCCCCGAAAATATAATTGAAAACATCATGCAAACTGCTCGAATTGAGGAGGTGATAGGGGAATTTGTGCATTTAAAGCGAAAAGGCGCAAATTACATGGGTTTAAGTCCTTTCACGGATGAAAAAACGCCATCTTTCTCAGTTTCAGTTGCTAAACAAATTTTTAAATGTTTTTCTACAGGAAAAGGAGGTTCGGTTGTCACATTTTTGATGGAAAAAGAACATTATTCTTATCCAGAAGCTCTTCGTTGGTTAGCTGAAAAATACAACATCGAGTTACCAAAAGAAGAAGAGCAAACTCCAGAACAAATTGCCGCTTTTACAGAAAGAGAAAGTTTGCAAATAATCAACGAATTTGCCAAAAATCATTTCATGCAAAATATACATGAAAATGATGAAGGTAAAGCAATTGGTTTAAGTTATTTTGTAGAAAGAGGATACAGAAAAGACATAATTGAGAAATTTCAATTGGGATATTGTTTAAATTCTGGTCACGATTTTACGGATGCAGCCAAAGCGAAAGGCTATAAATTAGAATTTTGTGAAAAAGTTGGTTTGGTAAAATCAAAGGACGACAGAAATTTTGATTTTTTCCGAGGAAGGGTAATTTTTCCAATTCATTCCATCACCGGAAGGATCTTGGGATTTGGAGGTCGAACGCTCACAAACGATAAAAAAGTTGCGAAATATTTCAATTCGCCAGAAAGTATCATTTACAATAAAAGTGAAATACTTTACGGTTTATATTTTGCAAAAGGCGACATCATAAAATACGATAA